>NZ_JAAKGQ010000032.1:0-42279 GCF_011043515.1 Sphingobacterium sp. SGL-16
GAAAAAGCCACTGACTATCAGTGGCTTTTGTCGGGGTGGCAGGATTCGAACCTACGACCTCCACATCCCAAATGTGGCGCGATACCGGGCTACGCTACACCCCGAAAAGATATCACCTTTGTTGATTGTGATGCAAATATACAGCGTTTTTGATTACTTCCAAATATTTATTTGTATAAAATTTAAAACTTACTGATTTATTGAAAGATAATTTTCACTACTCATCAAAAACGTATTTCTATATATTCGAGAAAAATAAAATTGCAAGATTTGAGGCTCGTCCAAATGATTTCATTTCATCTAAAAACAAAATATCTAATTTCAAGTTATCTTTTTGAAGTCTTATACTTTTTTTTAAGAAATAAGGATATGGGGACTAAACTATTTTTAATTCTAATTAGCTTTATATTCACTTTGCAATCTTGCGAAGCGCAACAAAATTTAAACTTTTCATCTGCAAAAATGACAAAACAAGATGTTATAAAAGCCATAAATCAAAATGATACAATCGCTGTGGTTAATGCCATCCAAAGAGGATTTGATATTAATACTATAGATGATGAAGGTCGTTCATTGTTACTCTTAGCGACAATCGAGGGGAATTATGAAATGGCTAAATTACTTGTTATTCAGGGCGCGAATGTCAATCAACAAGCAAACAATAAAGACAGTGCATTTCTTTATGCTGGTGCAACTGGTCAAACAAAATTGGTCGAACTATTTTTAGCAAACGGAGCCAGGTTTGACATTTTTAATAGATATTATGGAACAGCTTTGATACCTGCCTGCGAACGTGGTCATATTGAAACCGTCAAATTACTTGCTAACACAAAGGATTTTCCTATAGATCATATCAACAGATTAGGTTGGACGGGATTAATGGAAGCTGTTATTCTAAGAGACGGCAGCCTCAAATATCAACAAATAGTGCAGATACTAAAAGATGCTGGCGCAAATATGCATATTCCTGATCATGACGGAATCACTCCATTACAACATGCCGAACAAAGAGGATTTAAAGAAATTGTAGCCATTATTAAATCCTAATCTATTTACAGCTTCATGACGAGGTATTGCGTAAAAATCATCAACTTTGCATCATACCGTTTAGCACATGAGAGATATAGAAAATATGGAGGATATAAAGCTATTGGTGGACACTTTCTACGGAAAGATCCAACAAGATGATATGCTTGGTATTATTTTCAATCAAAACATCCAAGACAGATGGCCTCAACATTTGGAAAAAATGTACAGATTCTGGCAAACCATTTTGTTAGATGAATACACCTATGAAGGCAGACCATTTCCTCCTCATGCGCATTTACCTATTAGCAAAGTTCATTTTGATCAATGGTTATCACTCTTTGAGACTACGGTAAATAGCTTATTCAAAGGCGAAAAAGCAAATGAAGCCATTTGGCGCGCGCAAAAAATGGCTGTAATGTTTGAAAGTAAACTAGATTACTTACGCAATAATCCTGACAAACCCTTTTTATTTTAAGTCGATGAGAACACTTCCTAAACCTCCTAAAACAGTTGATTTACACGCAGAAGCTTTTGTGGACGATTTCCAATCTTATGAAGCGGATGAATTATTAGCGCTGTCGATTGATCGTTTTAGAGAATGTCTTGATTCGGCAATTTATTGGGATTTTTCAGAGATAAAATTCATACATGGCAAAGGAAAAGGCCGATTGCGTGAAGTCTTATATGAAGAATTGAGAGATTACAAAAATTCGGGATCTATATCTTCTTATTATCCGGCTTATCATAATGAAGATATTGTTGTAGTACAAATAGGGGTATAAAAAATGGCTTTGAGATTTCAAAGCCATTTTTGTTAGTATTGAATAGGTGTAATTTTAATTTTTCTAAATTCTACACCTGTATGATCTCCTTGCAAATAAATTGGACCCGGTTCGCCTTCTTTGCTATTTAAAGCTCCGCCAGTAATTCCAGGAATTTCTTGATTACTGATAACAGTTTTGCCATTCACCACTACTGTTACCATTCTACCTTTCAATGTAATTTCATATTTATTCCATTGGTCAGGACCATTTGTCACAATCTCGCTTGGTGTCAAAAAGCCATAAACACCGCTAAAATACAACGATCCTGGATGTCTATCTAATGGAGAATCCTCAATTTGGACTTCATAGCGTCCGCGAAGATAAATTCCTGAATTACCATCTTTAGCATATTTGAATTCTACTTCTAATTTAAAATCTTCGAAAGTTTGATCTGAAATTAAATTCGCACCAGCTTTTTTATTAATTAAAATTCCATCTTTCACCTCCCATTGATTGTCATCCGAAGAAGTCTTCCAACCAGTCAAATCTTTACCATTAAACAATTCAATTGGCGTACCTAATTTTCCTTCTGCTGTACGCACTAGATAAGGAGCCTTTTCACCCTCATATGTATATTCATTACCTTTATTGCTAATGATCTTTCCTTTTAGCTTGCCTCCTTCCAATGATCCTTCTACTTTGATAAGCCCCGTCCCATCTTCCCATTGCGTAGGCACTTCAAAAGAAAATTTCCCATTCTCAAATTTAATATGCGATACAGGACGCGCACTACCTGCATCAGCGACATAATAACCCACTAACGTGCTGAAACCAGATAATTTTACTTCTAACCATGAAGGAACTTGCTTTCCATCTTTTTCCACCGTAAGATCCCATCGACCAATAATATCTTTGGCTTCTTCAGGTGTAACTTGGGTCGCCGCATTATGGACTTCATCTTTATCTTCTTTATTCTGTGAATTACAAGATGCTAATGTCCCTAATGCTAAAGCTGCACAAACAGTAAACGTATTAAGCTTATTAATTTTCATATAATGTATGGTTTATAAAATCTGAAAAACAAATATACTATAATATAATAACGAAAATATCGAATAAACTTTTTTACCAACAAATAAAAAATAATGTTATTTTAGGTTAAACTTTAACAATAATAACCTAAAAAAAAATGCCCAAGTTTTTATCAATATTATTCATGCTGCTTTTATTTTCTTACGTAAAGGCACAAGATTTTTCTTTTGGAAAAATTTCAAAAGAAGACTTCGACCAAGATACCTATGCTCCACACGCAGAAGCCATAGTGCTACAAGAATTCGGAAGAGCTCGTATCGAATACCAAGACATCAAAGGAGAATTAGTATTAAGATTTTATTATCATACCAAAATCTTTATTAAAAATAAAGAGGGCTTGGATTATGCTAATTTCACGGTTCCATTATATAAAAGTAACAGTAATAGAGAAACAATAGATGGTATAAAGGGAATAACATACAATCTATTAGAAGATGGAAAAATTGAAAAAATAGACCTAGAGAAGAAAAATATTCTGACAGAAAAAGTTTCGGAAAACCGGGATGCAGTAAAGATCGCCTTAGCCAATGTGAAAGAAGGTTCTATCATTGAACTTCGTTACACGACCGAATCTCCTTTTTTATACAATTTAGAATCTTGGCAGTTTCAAAGCTATATTCCTAAAAAACATTCTGAGTTTATCTCTGAGATCCCAGAAATATGCCAATACAACGTGAACATGAAAGGTTATGTCAAGTTAGATACACGAAAAACTCTACCTTACGACACCAAAATTGTGACATCTACCGGTGATGTCCGCGGAACACAGACTATTTATATCGCGAAAAATATTCCTGCTTTTATTCGTGAAGATTACATGACATCACCCAAAAATTTCATGGGAACTCTAACATTTGAATTGGCTTCCTTCTCTATTCCCTTCGGTCCAAGACACAATTACACTAGTACATGGGAAAATGTGCGCGATCAGTTATATGGAGCTGATAATTTTGGCAAAGAGTTGAGCAGAACTGGATTATTTAAGTCCATTCTTCCCACCGTTATCAAAGACGACATGACTCCATATGCAAAAGCAAATGCCATTTACAATTATATTAAATCCCAAATAAAATGGAACAAGTCCTATGGATTATTTACAGATAATGGTGTAAAAAAAGCCCTAGAACAACGTAGCGGTAATACAGCAGATATTAATCTCGCTTTAATTTCCGCTCTTCAAGCTGCAAATATTGATGCCAGTCCAGTAATTCTTTCTACCAGGGATAATGGAATGCCTGCTCTATTCAGACCAACCATTACAGATTATAATTATGTAGTTGCCCATATTGAGCTGGATTCGATAGAATACTTATTAGATGCCTCAGACGCACATGCTCCATTTGGAAATTTACCACTTCGGTGTATAAATTATCAAGGAAATTTACTTAAAAAAACTGGCTATAAATGGGTTAAATTAGAATCACTTCTTAGTAGCAGAGTTTCCTACGATTTTACAGGCGAATTGAGTGAAGACGGTACGCTTCGAGGGACCTTAAATTCTATGCGAAATGGATATTCAGCAACCAATAGACGAGAAGAAATTTTCAGTCATAATTCATTGGAAGAGTACAAAGAAAAAGTGTACGAAGAAACAGTCAACTATAGAATTAATAACCACGAAATTCATAACCTGGATGATCCATCACAAATGTTGACTGAAACACAAGAAATAGAATTTAAAAATTTCGCAAATATAAATGGAGGTGATCTAAAATTTATTCCGTTCATCACTGGAAAAACCACAAAAAATCCATTTAATCTCGATGAAAGGTCTTATCCTGTAGATTTGGGTTCAAATTTAGAAGAGTCTTTTATTTTAAACATAAAACTTCCAACATCTTATACCATTAAAAACAAACCCAAAAACATTAATATCGCTCTTGCAGATAAATCTGCAAGATATCTTTATATTATAAAGGAAAGCGAAGGAACATTAATTGTTCAGATTCAATCCTTAATAAACAAACCTATATTTTTGCCAGATGAATACTTGGATTTGAAAGAATTCTTCTCGCACATCATTCAATCCCAAAGTTTAGATATTACAGTAGGAAAATCCAGTATTTAAACCTCACAAAAGTATATTTCGATTTTAGCTTATAATAATTAAATATTTACAGGTAATTTAAATTTTACCTGTAAATATTACGTTATTTCATCTCAATTTGATATTTTTGAATATAATCAAAACCTGATATATATGAACTTAGACCCTACCGATATCAAATTGCTGAAATTATTGCAGGAAGATGCTACATTAAGCAACAAGGAATTGGCCGAGAAACTCTACAAATCCATAGCTGCTATTCATGAACGTGTTAAGAAGCTTAAAAAAGCAGGTTATATTAAAAAGACTGTTGCGATATTGGATAGAAATAAAATTGGAATAGGCTTAATCTCCTTTTCTCAAGTATTCCTCAAAGCCCATACGTTCGAAACACTAAATGAATTCGAAAATGAGGTTTCTAAATTTCCTGAAGTAATGGAGTGCTATCAAATGGCAGGTTCGTATGATTTTATGTTACGTATTGCAACTAAAGATATGGAATCCTATCACATGTTCTTGCGCCATAAATTGGCAGTTCTTCCTCAAGTAAATACTGTTCAGACTTATTTCGTATTATCGGAAACAAAAAGCGAAACAGCCTACCACTTTTAACAAAAAGCGAAACAACAAAGAGAAATTGTTCCTCCAAAAATTAATGGCTATATTTAATTTCATCAAAACCATTAATTATGAGAAACTTACTTTTAATTTTATTCTTTTTCGCAAGTACGCTTATGTATAGTTTTGGGCAAGATTTATCCGGTGCTTACCTCGCCAAAATGAACGAGGACAATCATTTGATCCTGGTGATCGACGGCTATATAACACATAGTATATACAGCGATAATACCTACAAAGGCACACAAGGCGGTACGTACAAAATTGAAAACAATAATTTGGTTGTTAGTTATGAATTTGACGACCAGTCTCCAGAAAAAGTCGGAGAAACCTTCTCTTTACCGCTCGAAATTGAATCCAATAACCTACTTATCAATGGATTTCCTTTTCAAAAACAATCGGTTAAAAAACAGGATCTCGATGGACTATGGCGAATCACGGGACGTAAAACAAATGATAACATCCAAACGATTCAACGCGGAAACCGAAAAACTATCAAAATCCTCGTAGATGGCTATTTCCAATGGATAGCTATTAATCCTGCTGAAAAAGGCTTTTATGGAACTGGAGGTGGTAAATATTCTTTTAAAGATGGAAACTATCAAGAAAATATTTTATTCTTTTCAAGAGATAATTCACGGGTAGGTGCTACATTAGATTTCAATGGAAAAATAGAAAAGAGCGATTGGCATCATAGCGGTAAAAGTTCAAAAGGCGATCCGATATATGAGATTTGGTCACGAGAAAAATAAAAATTAAGCCCAATTGTTTCCAATTGGGCTTTGTGTTTATAAGGTTAGGTTGAATCTATTCTTTTGATTTGAACTTTTCTAAAGCAGATTGAAGAAAAGCTTCATATTTGTCGATATCATATACAGCGCCACTTGTTGGAACTAGTAACTCTCCTTGAGAATCCAATAAAGCATACAACGGCTGCGAATTGCTCTCAAATCTGGTGATTTGCAAGTCTGCATTGCGTTTGCTTACTGTATTGACGTTCTTTCCTGTTTTCGGAGAAATATAATGTTCACTTTCTGGCAGCGTCAAGACTTTATCATCTACATACAATTCCACCAAAATAAACTCCGTGTTGATTAAGTTTTTGATTTTAGGCGAGCTCCACACTTCAGCTTCCATCTTGCGGCAGTTTACACAGTTCCAGCCTGTAAAATCAACCAAAAGTGGCTTGTTTTGTTCTTTAGCAGCGGCCAAAGCTTCTTCGTAATCGTAATAAGGATCCATGCCTTTTATCGTTGCCTTGCTATGGAAATAGGTGTAATGCTTGCGCGAAGAAGCATCAACATGTGCTGTAGTGTTTGAGGATGTAATACCCGAAGTCAGATCAAAATCCTGTGTGCCAACTGGAGGCAAGAAAGCTGAAATAGCTTTCAATGGTGCACCCCACATTCCTGGAATCATATAGATCACAAACGTGAAGACCAAAATGGCGATAATCGTACGCGGCACCGACAAATATTCCAATGTACTGTCGTGTGAGAATTTTATTTTGCCGATTAAATATAATCCCAACAACCCGAAAATCACAATCCATAAAGCCAAATACACTTCTCTGTCCAAGAAATTCCAGTTGTATGCTAAATCCACATTCGACAAGAATTTCAAGGCTAAAGCCAGTTCTAAGAATCCTAAAACCACTTTTACGCTATTTAACCATCCGCCAGATTTTGGCAAAGATTTCAACATGGATGGGAACATTGCAAAAAGCACAAAAGGAATAGCTAGTGCACTAGAGAAGCCGAGCATTCCGATAGCTGGTCCCAAACGTTCTCCACGTGTAGCTGCTTCCACCAATAATGTTCCGATAATAGGACCTGTACAGGAGAAAGAAACCACTGCCAAACTAGCTGACATAAAGAACAATCCAACTAATCCTCCTTTGTCTGAATTGGCATCGATTTTATTAACAAAAGAACTTGGCAAAGTAATTTCGAAAGCTCCTAAGAACGAGGTAGCAAAAACAACCAATAAAAGGAAGAAGAAGAAATTGAAAATACCATTAGTTGAGAGTTCATTTAAAGCTTCCGGACCAAAAGCAACGGTAATCAACATGCCCAGAGCCACATAAATCACAATAATAAACAAGCCATACATGAAAGCCTGAGATATGGCTTTAGAACGAAAACCTGCCTTTTTCGTGAAGAAACTCACTGTAAGCGGAACCATTGGGAAAATGCAAGGCATAAAGAATGCGGCAAAACCACCCAACACCCCTGTGATAAATATGCCCCAAAGAGAAGAATCTTCAGTATTGGCCTCGTCTGAACCAAGAAGAACCGTCTGTACCGAATCTACTTGCGTACTGTCTTTTAAAAGCACATCTTTAGTAGAATCTACATTTGTCCCATCTGTAAATTCAACATCATCAAAATTCACCACCGCACTTGAATCTACCTCATCACCATCCGAAAACTCTATATCCGTTAAATTAACTAAAGAATCCTGAGCAATAACCGTATGCGAACACCAGAAAAGAGTTACTAGAATCAAAAATTTAAAAAATAATTTCATAGACTTGGTTTTAAAAGCTAAAATCAAGATCAGCCGAGCAGGAACTCGGCTTAATCTATTCTAACACAAACAATTCCTAATCAAATAGGATGAAATAAAATTTTTATTAACCGATTAAAGGCTTTGCCAGCCTTGCAATTGGTAGAAATTCCGTAAAGTTAAGATCTGTAGAAATATAACCTTCTTTTACAGGTTCATCTTTTACCAAATCTGTACTTAAATATTTTTTATTGTCATCACACAAAAGTGTCACAACGACCGCATCATCACCCAATTGCTCTTTCAATTTTATAGCTCCAATAACATTGGCTCCGGAAGAAATTCCTACGGCCAATCCCAATTGCTTAGCTAATTTTTGAGCCATAATGATAGAATCACCATCCGATGCACAAACTACTTCGTCCAATTCATCCAACTTCACTATCGCTGGAATAAATTCATCCGAAATCCCTTGAATACGGTGAGCTCCTACTTTGTATCCCGTTGTTAATGTAGGACTTTCTTGTGGTTCTAAAGGATGTATCTTCACAAATGGATTATAATTTCTCAATTGCTTACCCACTCCCATCACTGTACCTCCTGTACCTACACCCGCTACAAAAGCATCGGCTACAAGACCTTTAGATGCTAACTGAAGTGCTATTTCTTTACCAGTAGTCAATTCATGCGCTTCTGAATTAAATAAGTTTTCGAACTGACGAGGCAAGAAAATTCCACCTTGAGCCGCCAATTCCTCACTTAATCGTATACTACCTAAAAATCCACCCTCTTCTTTACTGATTAGTTGAATATCTGCACCCATACTTTTAATAATATCGATACGTTCTTTACTCAACCAATTAGGCATAATGATTTTTACAGGATGTCCCAAAGCTTTTCCTATAGCCGAGAATGCGATACCTGTATTTCCACTTGTTGCTTCTACAATGATATCATCAGGTCGAATTTGGCAATTCATATACGCTTTGTACATAATATAAAGCGCCATACGATCCTTAATACTTCCTGTTAGGTTGTAATTTTCGCACTTTACATAAATCTTCCCTAACTTCCCTTTATAAGTATATCGTAATTCTAGCATCGGAGTATTTCCTACTAGACACCACAAATGATTGAAACGACTATCTAATTCAGGAGACAAACATTTACTATAGGTAGCATTTGATGACATAATTCTCTGAACTTATCTGTTAATGATTTAAATCACAAAACTGCATTTAATCAATATAATTTTCAACAACAAATGCATTATTCAGAAAATTTTATTAATAACTATATTATTACCAGAAAATTTTACGATTTAAAAGCTAAAATAATTTTTAATTCGAATAAACTATCGTTTATTAAAAATCGATATAAACAAAAAAGGATTCGATATCGAATCCTTTAAAAACAAATTATGGCTATGGAAAGTTGATTTATTGTTGCTGCTGCTGTTGTTGCTGCATTTCTAAAAAGTGACGATAAGAGTTTTGTGATGTACTCACCGAAGGAGCTGCCGTCGTTGTATACACGGGTACTGTTGGCTCTTTGGGGCGCTCACGAAGTTTATGCTACTCATTAGAAATAATCACAGAAACAGTCAATACTTGTTCTGAAGGGCCTTTATATGTTCCTTTTACGGGTGTACAATCTTTAAAATCACGACCGTATGCAATTATGATATGACGATCTGCTACCCAGCAGTTATTTGTGGGATCGATACCCACCCAATCCAAACCTGGAATATAAACTTCTACCCAAGCGTGGGTAGCACCTTCGCCGCGCATTTCGCTTTTACTTGGACAAATGTACCCAGATATATAGCGGCATGGAATATGTAGCATTCGCAACATGGTAATTAGCAAATGTGCAAAATCCTGACATACTCCTGCTTTTAACGACCAAATTTCATCGACAGTAGTTTCGACTGTTGTCACACCTTGTCTGTAAGCAAATTCATTGTATATATAGTTCGAAAGACTTGATACCACATCAGAAGTATCTAAATTATCAATATTCAGATCTTCAAATACCTTTTGAATCTCAGACTTAGCATTTACTTGTTCCAGTTGTAAAAAATCCATAAAAGGATATTCCCATTGTATTCTGGCAAGCTCATTCTTTTGCTCCTGAATACTCAACGATTGATTCCTGATAGCTACGTGAGTAGTAATCACTTCAAGGTCCACTCTAATTTCTAATTCATTATGAGGCTCTACTACCGTAAAGAATCCAACCTGATTACCAAAATAATCCTCAAAGGTATCTACATGAACATGCGGTTTTGTGGTAATTACCTGAGAAATAATTTGTTGATTTGCATCCGATTTAGGATACAATATCACTTGATTAGCACTATCTGTAACAGATGAAAGATATTGATATTTTGTAACGTGAGTAACGTAATATTTAGGCATAAAATTTAGTATTAATAGATATTTCCAAAGTAATCATTATTCAAAACTCGATTGATATCTAAATAGTATTTCTCGACGGTATTGAGGTAATTTATTTGACCCTCGAAATCATTTGGTACTTGTATATACTTGATGTAAGAAGATGCTTTTCCGGTAATAAAATTTAAATCAGGATGGTATAATCCAATTTCTTCTTTTTTCATCATTTTCAAATAAACAGCAATTCTGCCCCAGCTGTAATCCAGCGAATATGGGAAATTATTATTGTGCATAATTTGATCAAAAACCAATTTAGGATCTAAATTACCGACGTGTTCACGCAAATAGGTTTCATATCCACTTAACGAAATAAGCAAATAGCGCCAACGCTGTTCATTTGGTTTTTCTCCATCATTTTGATCTATGGTCAATTGGTATTTTAATAAATCTACCAGTTGAAGTCCACGCTCGATGAGCTTACCTAATTGCATAAAACAAAAAGCTTCGCCTCTACTCATTGAATTGTGAATGATACCTTCATACACCATCGCTTGTTTGATTAGCTGATCCATTACGGACATTGGATCTACTAGCATCTGAGCTTTTAGATAATCATCTTTGATAAGATGATAAAAATCATTTAATGATTGCCATAATTCTCTAATAATATGGTCTTGCGCACTTCGCGCATTTTCTCTCGCCTTAAATACATTGTTCAGAATCGAGAAATCTTTTTGTCCATCAAATATCAATTCACTCAAAACTTCACTGCCATTATTATCCATAGGATAATTGAGCGAAAAGTGCTTTGCAATTTGACTCCAGTCTACTTTGACCAGCCCATCTTGGTCTGAGATATATGTAGAATTCAAAACACGTAATTGTATACCTGTTCGCTCCATATAACGGCTCATCCAATACATATTTTCTGCAACTCTGCTTAGCATATTATACTATCTAGTTTTAATCAATGATCCAAGTATCCTTACTACCTCCACCTTGTGAAGAATTCACTACAATAGAACCTTCTTTAAGCGCCACCCTGGTCAATCCTCCGGGTACAATTTCGATACCATCGGGTCCATATAATGCAAATGGTCTCAAATCTACTCTTCGAGGCTGTAATTCTCCATTGATGTAACATGGGGCACTAGACAATTTAATTATGGGTTGTGAAATGAATTGTCTGGGATTTTTTCTTATTTCATGGATATAGTCACTGATTTCTTCATCTGTTGCATTATCTCCTATTAACATACCATAACCACCACTTTCATTGGTCCTTTTCACGACCATTTTCGTGATATTCTTGATAGTATACTTGCGCTCTTCTTCGTTAGCCATTTGATACGTAGGCACAGATTTAAGGATCGGATCTTCATTTAGATAATAGCGTATCATATCCGGCACATAGGTATACACAGCTTTGTCATCTGCAACACCATTTCCCAATGCATTTACAATATTGACATTTCCCTTTCTGTACACATGATATAAGCCAGAAACACCCAACATACTATCAGATTTGAACACCAATGGATCCAAAAACTCATCATCCACACGCTTATATATCACATCCACTTTTCGTAGACCTCGCGTAGTTTTCATATAGACAAAATTATTTTGAACCACCAAGTCTCGTCCTTCAACTAATTCAATACCCATCAAACGAGCCAAAGTTGTATGTTCGAAATATGCGGAATTGTAAATACCTGGCGTCAACAAAACCACATTGGGTTTATCACTCAAATGAGAGCCCAATGCCAATAAATTTTTAATCAAAAGATCTGGATAATGACCTACAGGTTTCACTTTATTCTCCACCAAACGATTCGGAAATATGCGAGAACTCATTTTGCGATTTTCCAACATATAACTTACTCCCGATGGCGTTCGTAGATTATCTTCCAGAACGTAATAACTTCCATCTGAATCACGGATTAAATCAATTCCACTGATATGCGTGTAAATATCAAAAGGTACATCTACATGCATCATCTGACGAAGAAAATTTGGACAGGAAAACACCAAACTGGAAGGAATAATATTATGTTCCCAATCTGCACACTCAATAACACGCGGAATAATATCGAAAGGAAATATTTTCTCAATCCCTTCACCATCGCTATACACAGTAAAGGTAATTCCTTCGCGCATAAAAAGCTTTTTTGTCATCTCATGACGCAAACTCAAAGAATCCGCATCCATCTCACCCAAGGAATTAATCAGTTTTTAAAATTGAGGACGCAAAACCTCCCCAATCATTTCGTCATATACGCCATTTATAGGTTTATAAGAGGTTAATAATCCATTTCTCATGATTTAAATTTTAATATTTACAACAAAATCAATTAAATGTATAAAAATTATCACAAAAAGAATAATAATTTTTTGATTTTTTTTACAAAAATCGACAAAACAATGAAAATATAGAATACAAAAAAACTATAAAACAACCTAGAAAAA
The DNA here is from genome assembly GCF_011043515.1 of Sphingobacterium sp. SGL-16. Taxonomy (NCBI): domain Bacteria; kingdom Pseudomonadati; phylum Bacteroidota; class Sphingobacteriia; order Sphingobacteriales; family Sphingobacteriaceae; genus Sphingobacterium; species Sphingobacterium sp. SGL-16. The sequence goes on from NZ_JAAKGQ010000032.1 coordinate 12,924, forward strand.
GCAAAACTTAGAGAAATATTAATTATAAAACTATTTTTAAGTATTAAAACAACATAAATACAAATATTAAAACCTCATATTTATATTATTTATGATTATTTCATCACAAAACAAACCTATCTAGTGATTTTTTTAATTAATTACAATTAATTACCAATTTTGATTAAATAATCATAGAGATTTGCTTCGGTGGGTAGTTGCAATTTCTTACGAAGACGATATCGACCTATTTCAACTCCCCGTACAGATATATTTAATAGTTGTGCAATTTCTTTGGTCGATAGATTCATTCTCAGATAAGCACTTAATTTGATTTCACTATTCGTTACTGTCGGGTGCTTTTCTTTGAGGGATTTAAAAAAATCATTGTGAACTTTGTCAAAGTGCATAGTGAAACTCTTCCATTCATCATCTATTCTATCATCTTCACTCAGATTGCGAATCATTCTCTTCAAACTTTGATTGATCTGTGCACTTTCAGATTCTTTTATAACTTGAGTAATATCAGACTTAATTTTTGTTATAAGCTGAGCTTTTTGCACGAGATGCATTGCATTCCCCGCTAATTCCGTGTTTTTATGTTGGATTTCAGATTCAAGTTTAGCATTCCTTAACAGTACAATTTCACTTTGAGCCTTAGACTTCTCTAACTCATGAATATATTGCAATTTCTTTTGCTCTGCTTCAAATTTCTGACGCTGATTTTTGAATTTTTTTATTAAAACAATAAAAAACATATAATTGCCTATAATAAACAAGAGCAAATAAACTATCTTGACTCCTATTGTGAGATACCAAGGCGGTAAAATCACAAAAGCATATGCTGCAATATCACTTTCTACCTCTGTATTATTCTTAGCTTTAACTTCAAAAGTATATGTACCTGGTGAGAGGTTCGTATATTCTTTAGCAGTATTTTCTGAATATTGACTCCAAACATCGTCAAATCCTTTTAACCTATAACTGTACTGAATGTTATCCTTATAACCAAACAAAGCAGACGAGAACTGGAAATATATTCTTTTCCAACCTGTTTTTATTTGCTCAATACGATTTTGTTTTTGATCACCATTAATGTTTTCGAAATACCCACCAAATATTAAACTGTCAGATTGTTGAGTGATGATTACATTTCTAATATGAGTTGATAGTGACGAGATATTAGACTTGTATTTTGCGTAATTAATATTGAAATAACCACGTTCAGCACCCACCAATATATTCTGTCTATCAATTGGATAAACAAATTCAAATCCACTCAATAGCTTTCCGGTTAATTCTGGAAAATATATAATCTTAGGTGTGGAATATGAAAAATCAACGATTCCCAATGATTTATGATGGACAAACCAAATATTTCCATCTTGATCCTCTTTAAGATACCGTATACTTTGGGCACCAAATATTTTAAAGTAATAAGAAGATGGTTCAAATCTGTCTGACTTAGAATTATAATGATAAATTCCTTTGTCCGTGGCGACCAACATTTCTCCTTTAATGCTGTACACATGATTATTTAATTTGGAAGGCAGACCTTTGGTATGATCATACAATTTGGATATATGCTTTCCCCTATGATCTGTAGAAACCTTGAACACACCGTTATAGGGGTGAGATATCCAAATGGTATTATTTTTTTCTTGTGCCAGGAAACGAGATGACTCATTGAATCCTTGAAGATCATCCCTTTGAACAAACCGTCCATTTGTATATGAAAAGACTCGAACACCATCATACCCTCCCGCGATCACCATCTTCTCATTATGATATGCTTGGTAAGGATAGAAATTCCAAAACCCATTATCATTTGAAATCTGAACAATTGTTTTTCCATCAATTGTAAAAGCTCCTTCATGTGCACCAACTAAAACTTGTTCAAATACTTTATCTAGTCGCCAAATTTGACCGTCGGCTCTAGGGACGCGTGTGAACTTTCCATATGTCAAGCTATAATCAGCTGAGGAATCTAACGGGACATAAAACAAACCTTCTGAAGTGCCCGCATATAATATATGATGATGTATCAATGCTGCATATCCACTCCCATCCTGCTGTTGTGGAATTAATTTTTTAATAGAACTATTATAACATACTAAGTCAACACCATTATCCAAGCCCAACCATAGGTTAGATTGTGCATCTTTAAATATTGAAAGAACATTCTTTGTCTGCAGTCCTTCATTTTTAGAAAAAGATTGTATAACATAACCTTTATCATTAATAATAAAAACACCATTTTGAGAACTGGCTAATGCAAAACTCGTATTATCAATAGCTATTGCATTATAAATACGGTTATTAATAAATTCTTGACTATGTGCAGAACCAAACCGAACTATTTTATCCTCTTTCAACTTATACAAACCATCTTTCAAAGTGGTAATTAGTATAGAATGAGTATCTAAGGGAAGAATAGCGGTTATCGTATTACCTATAAATGATAGTTTTCCATCAACTAAAATTGGCTCAATTTTTCCGCTATTAAGTAATAACAAGCCTCTGCTATTTTCTTGTATGTATAATTTGTCACGACAAACCTCCATGAAAACCCACTCATTGGAAGTTTCAAACACATGGCATTTATTTGATGATAATTGAAAAATGTATTTGGTACTTCTAAAAAACACCTCGTTATTGAGATGCACAATATCCCACACATCACCAAATCCCCGATTACGCGCAGGTATCAAATCTAACAAACTATGGTATGTCAAAACCCCTTGAGCATTTGGTTCAAAATACCCTATTTCTCCTTGACCTCCTACGTATATTTTGTCTTTAAAAATATATATCGATCGAGCAATAGTTTTATTTGGCAAGGGATAAAGTTTAAAATTATTTCCATCAAAAGAAATTACCCCTTCATTGTTAGCAATATAAATCATACCAGATCCATCTTGCGCAAATCCCCAGTTTTGTAAACCTCCCTTATATTCTTGTTTAGTGTAATTAATGACTTCAGGGAGACCAATTGTATTCTGTGCAGATGCAGAAAACGTAATAAGAAGAAATAAACATATCAATAGTCGAATCATATGATTTAGGTATGGTTAGTAAGGCATATTGAAGTATATCGAAAACAATTTAAGCTCTCAATATCAAATCATTAACACTAATATTGTTGCGTCAGAGTTTACTGGTTAGTATTTGTACAAATATGAAACTTTCTGCTATTTAAATTTACCTCAAGTTGCTAAATGCAAACATGATAATTTTATAATCTTCCTCTAACGCTACAATTATTAATCACCAAATTAATCAATTTTCTTAAATTTTTTAAAGCTATTGTTGTAGCTGTATAAAAATTAAAATACTCATTATCAAATAATTAAATAAATTGATGTAGTATTGTGATACCTAAAAATTTCCTAATTATTCGCTTCTATAACTAAGTTTGGTGAAAAGGATAACCTTTTAAAGAACCATTATAAACGAATAATAATAAAAAGTAATTATGAAAATCAGAATCGCATTATTTGCGTGTTTCTTTTTTATTTTCTGCTTCACTAATGCTGCTTTTGCACAGGCTCTACAGATTTCGGGAAATGTAAAAGTAAAATCATCAGGAACTAGTTTAGCTGGGGCATCAATTTCTGTTCAAAATACTAATTATAGTAATCGAACAGATGAAAAAGGAAATTACACGCTATCAATCGACCAAAATCCCGTGACTATCGTGGTAAGCTATGTGGGTATGGAAACACAAATGAAGCTTGTTACTGCAAGTGGCATTTACGACTTTGAATTAGATGACGAATCTAATGTCTTGGCAGATGTTGTCGTAGTAGGTTACGGTAGCCAAAAGATAACAAAAGTTTCGGGTGCTATATCAACAGTTAAAGCTGATGCCATTGATAAGCTAAAACCTATGCGAGCAGAGGAAGCTCTGCAAGGGTTAGCCTCGGGTGTAAATGTAATCCAAAGTGGCTCACCAGGTAGTAAACCGACTGTCCTGGTGCGTGGTATTCCATCTTTTTCAGGAACAGACCCAGTGGTAATTGTCGATGGTGTTCCACAATCTTTAACCGACTTTAATTCCATTAGCCCGTCGGATATTGAATCAATCAATGTTCTGAAAGATGCCGCCACCACAGCGATTTATGGTGTTAAAGGAGGAAATGGTGTCATTGTAGTAACGACAAAAAGTGGGAGAAAAAACCAGTCTACAGACTTCCTCGTAAATACTAATTACGGATTCCAAAATGTAATAAATAAAGTTGGGGTATTAAATGCTACAGAATATGCTGGCATATTAAACGAAGGTAGTACTGTTTCAGGTGGAAATATTATTTTCCCAGATTTATCATCTTTGGGTAAAGGTACGGATTGGCAAGATCAGGTTTTTGAACCCGCGCCCGTACAGAATCATAGTTTATCAGCACGCGGAGGTAGCGAGAAAACAAGTTATTTTATTTCTACTGCATACCAGAGTCAAGGAGGAATAGTGGGTGGTTATGAAAAATCTCGATTTAACCGTGGTACATTTACTGGAAACTTAGATTTTGAACTTAGCTCCAAATTAAGGTTACTCTGGTATACTACAGGCGTGTTACTCAGCAGTCGTTCTATCCAAGAAAATTCTTTTAACAGTATCTTAGGTAGTGCTTTAAATTTTGATCCTACAGTAGCCATTTATAATAATGTTCCTGGCACAGTTGGAACGTATGGTTTTAGTAATTTAATATTTTCTGAAATATTTAATCCACTCACCAAATTAGAAAATACGCACAACAGAAACGCGGGCTTTAAACTCTATGGAAAGTTTGAGCTTCAATACAAGATTTTAGATAATCTTACCCTATCTAGCCGGTTTGGATATACTAAATATGATGGTGATGGCCGATCGTTTAACCCCTTGGTCTTCTATGGTCCCTTGAATGTCGAAAACACGATGAATGCGGATGGTTCAACTGTAACGGGACGCTTTAATAGTGTATCTCACGACAAATCAAGCAACTTTAACTATACTTGGGAAACTTATGCAAATTATAATTTCAAAATTCAAGATAGTCACAATTTTGAGTCTGTATTCGGCTTTTCACTTGCTCAGCTAAAAGGTAATGGAGCAAGCGCCTCAAGACAGGATGTTCCTTTCAATAGTTGGGAATTTGCAAATTTTGCCTCAGCAACTGGAATAAACACTGCAACTAATACCAATGCGCTATCAGGTAGCTACTATCAATATTTTAGAAAAAACTTATCCTATTTTGGTAGATTAAACTATGAGTATCAAGACAAATATTTAGCGTCTATCACAGCAAGAAGAGATGGTTCGTATGCATTTGGACCAGAAAATAAATTTGCTAATTTTTACTCAGGATCTTTAGGATGGGTGATTTCACAAGAAGATTTTTTCAACTCAGAAACCATCGATTTATTGAAATTTAGAAGTAGCTATGGGGTGATTGGTAATGAAAATGTAAGTCCGCAAGCAACCCAAATTGAAACTGGAGGGCCAAGCTATGGTTCTACCCAAAATAGCAATGGTTATAGTTTTGGCGAAGCCTTTTATCCAGGAAGCACATTAGCTAGCGCCGTAAATAACGCTTTACGATGGGAACAACAAAAACAATTTAATATTGGTTTTGATATATCGATTTTGCAAAGTAAACTATCGCTAAGTGCAGATTACTTCCGCAAAGATGTAGATGGATTATTGTTTACTCCAACGGCTTCTTTATATCTGGGGACTGTGCCTATTCCAACGGCAAACATTGGCTCTACCCAAAGCCGAGGAGTCGATTTGAATTTATCATACAATGAAACTATTGGTAATAATTTCAAACTGGGAAATTCTTTCAATTTTACGACATGCAAAAACTTAGTTACTGCAACAAATGAGGATGGAACCGCAAAAATATGGGGAGGTAGTTATTTCAATGGACAATCCCAAAGTGTAACTGTTTTCGAGAAAGGTCAAACTCCAGGATATTTTTATGGCTATGTTACTGATGGTTTATTCCAAAACACACAAGAAATAGAAGCTCACGCCACACAACAAAGTGCTGTGCCAGGCGATATTCGCTTTGCTGATCTAGACGGTGATGGTGAGATAACTACAAAAGATCAAACGAAAATCGGCGATCCATTTCCTGATTTTACTTTAGGTTGGAATATCACCGCTGCTTATAAAAATTTTGATCTAAATATTTTTACATACGGGTCTTTCGGTAACGATATCTATCGTGCATATGAGCGAAATGGCACTTTCACCAACAAATTTAGAGATTTATTAGGTCGTTGGACTGGTGAAAATACCACAAATGATTCGCGTACACCACGCTATACTTTTGTAGATGCGAATAATAATGCCCGCGCGAGTGACCGATACGTTGATGATGGCACTTTTGTTAAGATCAAAAACATTCAATTAGGGTATACATTTAGCAATATCAGAGCAAATAATATTTTCAAAAGCATAAGATTATATGCTCAGGTAAGAAACGCATTGACATTGACAAAATATACTGGATTTGATCCTGAAATATCTGGTGGAATTTTAGAAACTGGTGTAGACAGGGGTTCTTATCCACAAGCACGCACGGTAGCTGTTGGTTTAGATATTAAATTGTAAACCCCTCAATACTAAAATAAAAAAATTGAAACAATGAAACATCATTATATAAAATTTATAGGGATATTGATTGCACTGGCAACACTTAATTCCTGCAAAAAATTCGTGGATTACAATCCGCATGATGATTTTTTGATAACCGATTTGGATTATTTAAAAACAGAATCAGACTACAGAACGATGTTAGTTAGTGTATATACCCCTTTGCAGTGGCTTAATCAAGCTGTCCCAATAGGCGATATAGCAAGTGACAATGCCGTAACAGGCGGAGAGAATGCATCGGATGCTTTGGGACTGCAACAAATTGAGGAATTCACTCATACTTCCACGAACACCTATACCCGGGAAATATGGATTAGTTGCTACGAGGGTATCAATAGAGCAAACTACCTGCATCAATACAAAGAACTTAATCCTGCAGGAGTAGCAGTAAATTTTTCCGATAAATCTGCACTCTATGGTGAAGTTTACTTCTTGCGCGCATATTATTATTTCACATTAGTGAAATTTTTTGGAGGAGTACCGCTTTTTACCGACAAGAGATTATCTCTGAGTGATTCACGTTCATTGCAAAAATCCAGTAAAGAGGATGTTTACAAGCAAATAGAAGCAGATCTCAACGAAGCAATTAATAGCTTACCTACATCAGCTTACCAACCTGGTCGTATTACGAAATATGCAGCACAAGCCTTACTTGGCAAAGTATATATTTACCAACAAAAATTTGATGAAGCTGCACCAGTTTTAGAGGCTATCATCAATAGTAAGGCTTACAACCTTGTTCCTAACGTGCAAGATATCTTCTTATTATCAGGTGAAAATGGACCTGAATCTGTGTTTGAAATTCAATATTCCAACACGTCACCTTATTACAACTGGAGCGGTACTACACGGGGTCAGGGAAATCTCCATGTACAGCAAGTTGGTATTAGAGGACTAAATGGCTCTCCCGATATGCCATTTTCATCAGGTTGGAGTACCGATTTACCCACTCAGGAATTGGCTAATGCTTATGAAGCTGGGGACCAGCGCAAAGAGGCAACTATCCTTGATATTGAAGCATACAAAGCCGCTAATCCACAGTATAATATTGTATACCAAGTCGCACCATATAAAAACACGGGACTCTATAGCATGAAATATCAACCGCGTAAAGGACAGACTTCAGGACAGTTAGAATTAAATTATCTGAATAATTACAGAACTATGCGCTATGCCGAAGTACTATTATTAGCTGCAGAAGCACTTAACAGAAAAAATTCTCCAGATGATAATAAAGCACGAACATACTTGAATGAAGTCCGCGCACGTGCTTTTGGAAACGATTCACATAATATTACTTTATCGGGTTCTGCACTGACACAAGCAATTTGGAATGAGCGAAGATTAGAATTAGCCATGGAGGGAGACAGATTCTTTGATCTTGTACGTACGGGTCAAGCGGGTGCAGTTTTGACAGGATTCATAACTGGTAAACATGAATTGTTTCCCATACCACAAGATGAAGTAAATATTTCAGGATTAGAACAAAACCCTAATTATTAATAGTGAAAACCATGAAATATATAAAATATTATAAAGCAATAGCTCTTATAATGATCTGCATTACCAGTTGTCAAAAAGTTGAGTACAATGAAACATCCTTTGCCGAAACTGCTGGATCACCTGCAAATTTATCCATGAGTTTTGCTATTTCTAACGACAATACTGGAAAAGTTGATATTCTACCCAATGGAGAAGGCATCAGTTCATATGAGATTGAATTTGGTGATGGTACACCTTCATCTGCTATTATTTCACCTGGAAAGAATGTCGCACATAATTACAAAGAAGGTAATTATGAAGTAAAGTTGATTGGTCATAGTATATCTGGAAAAACTACAGAAATTACGAAATCGCTATCTGTGACTTTTCGTGAGCCAGAAAATTTAGAAGTCAATGCAACATTAGACCCAGCCAACAATCACCGCATCATCGTTAGTGCTATTGCACTTTATGCAAGTCATTATGATGTATATTTTGGTGATATTAGCAATGAAAGTCCAAAGAGGATGCTTGAAGGACAGCCCATTTCCCACACATACGACGACAGAGGCACTTACACAATTCGGGTGATTGCACAAAGTGGCGGAATTGCTAAAACTGAGGTTACTAAAACCATAACTATATCCTCACCCTTAACAATTCCTATTGATTTCGAATCGTCATCCGTAAATTATTCGTTTTTCAATTTCGATGGAGGTGCAAGCGAGAAAATAGACAACCCGAATCAGTCTGGCATTAACACAAGTGCAAAAGTAGCTCGTATGATCAAATATCAAGGTCAACCTTGGGGCGGAAGTATTCTACTTCTCGATGAGGCAATTGATTTTTCTTCTGGTAAAACATTTAAAGTAAAAGTATGGTCGCCAAAGATTGGTGGTAAATTACTTTTAAAAGTTGAAAACCGTACAAATAGCGATATTAATTACGAGAAGGAAGTTACTACAACTGTAGCAAATGATTGGGAGGAGTTAACATTTGATTTCAGCTCGATAGACACAAACAATGAATACCATAATCTTGTTTTGATTTTTGACTTGGGAACATCGGGAGACGGAACTGCAAACTTCACCTATTATTTTGATGACATCCGTTTAACCAATTAAATTAAAAGTTATGTATACTATCAATTATAAATATAAATTACTACTGCTTATTGTTGTATTAATAAGTATATGGAGTTGTACCAAAAGAGATTACAGTTTTGGAGAAATTAAAACACCAACCAATCTACAATTAGAAGCTTCTGTCGTAGGAGTAAATAATACAAACCCAGATGGTGACGGTAGTGGCGAAGTGGAAATTATAGCCAAAGCAGAAGGAGCTATTGCGTATAGAATTGATTATGGTGATGGAACTACAGAAATGATCCAAGGAGGCTCATTCCAACACAAATATCATTCACCTGGTACTAATAATTATACTATTACATTGAATGCAATTGGCAAAGGAGGCATCACCTCGACTATTTCGAAGGACATAAAAGTATTTGTATTATTCGCCATACCTGAGGCAATATTAGAAGCATTCACTGGCCCATCTGGAACGAAGATATGGGTAACAGACAAAGAAGCAATGGGACATTTTGGAGTTGGACCAACGACAGATTTTCTTCCAATATGGTATGAAGCACCACCAAATACAAGAGAAGCTTGTGCATATGATGATGAAATAACATTCAAAAAAGATGAACTCAATAGAATTTCAATTTCCGTAGATAATAAAGGAACTTCATTCTCCATAGGTGCCGCCGCTCCTGTATATGGTGCTAATGGAGGTGATGATTGTTACAGCATAGATGCTGGAGGATCCAAATTATTGACATTCATGAATGCTACTTCAAATTCTACCCCAAGTCAGTCCACAAGGATACAATTCGTTGTGCCTGGAAATGGTATTATCAATTTTGGAACTGGTGGCAATACGTATGAAATTATAGCTGCATCGGATAATCAAATTTTCTTACGCAGTATAGGTAGTGACGGAAATGCGTGGTATCAAAAGCTTAAACCTAAATCTGCAATCTAATTGATTAATTATGAAATTCATTAAATATATTATTTTATCTCTAAGCCTACTGACCGCTTGTGATAATAGCAAGGACGATATTGGCTCTATTGCAGCACCACAAGCATTACAGATTAATGCGATAGTTAATCCCTCTGGTAATGGTGCAGTTACTTTCATTGCATCGGCGGTAAATGCTTCTACTTTCAAATTTGATTTTGGGGACAACAATTCTCAAATTGTACCCTCAGGAAACACATCTCATATATATGCTGAGTCTGGTGTTTATGATGTAAAAGTAATTGCCATCAATAGCGCAGACTCCGTAGTGAAACAATTGCGCCTGCAGGTGAATGTATCAGGTCCTGAAGGAAAAATGATTTTTAACGATGAATTTAACGTTGCAGGTGCTCCGGATCCTAACAAATGGACTTTCGATATCGGGATGGGCGATTGGGGCTGGGGAAATGGAGAATCCCAATATTACACCAGTAGACCTGAGAATATTATCATTGAGAACGGTGTGTTAAAAATTAAAGCCATTCGCGAAAATTATAATGGTGGTACATTTACTTCTGCTCGAATAAAAACACAAAACCGCTTTAATTTCACGTATGGAAAAGTAGAAATAAGAGCAAAACTACCAAAGGGTGCTGGGACGTGGGCTGCGGCATGGATGTTAGGAGCTAATCATACTACTGTAGGATGGCCTAATTGTGGTGAAATAGACATTTTAGAATATGTCGGAAACCAACCAGCTAAAGTACATAGTACGTTACATTATCCCGCACGTCATGGGGGAAATGCAGACGGCAACAGTATTATTCTGACAAATGCAACGGATGATTATCATATCTATTCATTGGATTGGACAGCTGAGCACATTAAAATGTTCGTTGATGATAAATTAATTCATGCTATTCCAAACTCTACAACCATCCCGTTCAATCATGATTTTTATGTAATTATGAATTTGGCTATGGGAGGTACGTTTGGAGGAGATATCGATCCAACTATCCAAAATGCAATGTTTGAAATTGATTATATAAGAGTATATGAACATTAAAACATCGTACTAATATTGTCAATATAAATCATCATAATCGAAATGTTTATTCATCAGTAAAATACTGTTGAATAAACATTTTAAAAATCATCTTCTTTTATTAAATGAAATATAATCAATAATTAAAACACCCTATGATAAACCTTTTTTCGATAAGTTCATATATTGCACTATTAGCAACACTTAGCAACATATTTTCAATTGGAAATAATACTTATTCAACTGAAATAAAATCCAAATCTTATTATAAAACATATACTGAAATTGATTCATTATCGAATTACCAACTCATTTGGAGTGATGAATTCGATATTGATGGCGCTCCAGATTCTAATAAATGGATTTATGACATTGGTAAAGGAGAAAATGGTTGGGGCAATAATGAAGCACAATACTATACTCAGGACAAAAAAAATATACACATTGAAGATGGCCTCCTTAAAATTATAGCTATAAAAGAAGACTATAAAGGCGGTTCATTTACGTCCTCAAGAATCAAAACTCAAGGAAAATTTGATTTTAAATATGGCATCATCGAAGTTAGAGCTCGCGTTCCTGAAGGTAAAGGAACTTGGCCTGCTGCATGGATGCTTGGATCCAATATCACAACTGTAGGCTGGCCACAATGTGGAGAAATAGACATTGTCGAACACGTTGGCAAAGAACTCAATACAGTATATGGCACATTACACTATCCCGAGCGATCAGGAGGTAATGCAGATGGCAGTAAGCTGATTATTAAGAATGCAACTACTGAATTTCATATATACAAAGTGGATTGGAGTGAATCGTCCATTCGAATTTATGTAGACGACAAGCTGATTCATGAAATGAAAATTTCTCCAAATATTCCATTTCATCACAATTTTTTTATTATTCTCAACCTTGCTATGGGCGGAAATTTTGGAGGTCCTATAGATGAGAATATTCAAAAAGCTTTATATGAAGTCGATTATGTTCGAGTCTATCAAAAAAATAAATAGATGGTTATGAAAAAGGAGTGCATATACACTCCTTTTTCATAACTATTATTAAATTTTAGGGTTCGCTATATATTCATTCCACAATTCATCTACATTTTTACCTGTCTTATTTACCCAAAAAGCATCTGTATAGGTTTTATTTCGCATTTGAGCATCTAACGCCTTAACCAATCCTTTTTTCTTATTATTCTCTAGCCACAAGAAAAAACGCGCTGTAATACGATAAGCGTCTGTATATTTATGCGTGCTTCGATATTCTGGCAAACTCCAATTAGCGCCCGCATTATCTACTCCCATAGTATGACGCACATAATCTGCAATTCCTTCTGTAATCCAGCCAGGCCCCGCATTATGCGGATAGCTTTGAACCAGGTGCATAATTTCATGCGTTACGATGTCAATATCTTTAGGATTCTTTTTGAACCATTCTGGATTAAAACGAATAACTCCACCTCCCGCAGCAGCTATTCCGTCATATTCTGGATCAATCACAAAAATCACCTGAGGAGCTGAGTTTTTGTTATAAAGCTTTACCTGCTTTGGATAGTTTATAAAAAACACTTCCTTCAATCGATCCCCTATTTGTGAATCGAAATCTTTGGATTTATTGATAAATATTAAAGTGAATTTTTTCTTCTTTAAGGTATCCACTTGGACCGCATGCTGCATATCACGATTGATATTAGACCAATCGCGTTGCGCAAAAGAAAAATGAATAGTCAAAAAGAAACAAATTACAGAAAGTCCAATATAATTTTTGAAATGCATATTACAGTTTAGAATTTATTTTTATCAGTTGTAAATGAATAAGGAAACGATGATGATTGTGTACCTCTAGATTTGTTGGGTTGCTCACGCATATCAACTTTGAAAACACCACCTTTCAAAATATCAGCATGTTTGATATAATTATAATTATGCGTTTTGGCATTTAAACTTGCTTGATGCACATAGATATTTTTATCCGAATTGTTTGGCGCTTCAATGACAAAACTCTTTCCATTTTCTAAGTAAATAGTAGCCTTTTTAAACAATGGTGCACCTAATACATATTCGTCCATAGCGGGACAAACAGGATAATAACCTAAAGCTGAAAACACGTACCAAGCTGAAGTCTGTCCATTATCTTCATCACCGCAATAACCATCTGCCGTAGCACTGTACATTCGGTTCATGGTTTCACGCGCCCAATATTGAGTTTTCCAAGGCTCTCCGGCATAATTATACAGGTAAATCATGTGTTGAATAGGCTGATTACCGTGCGCATATTGTCCCATATCAGCGATTTGCATTTCACGTATTTCATGGATGACACCTCCATAATAGCTATCATCAAATATTGGTGGCTGCACAAAAACAGAGTCCAACATATTCACGAAAGTTTTGTTTCCTCCCATCAAGTCAATTAATCCTTGTACATCATGAAAAACGGACCAAGAGTAATGCCAACTATTTCCTTCTGTAAATGCATCTCCCCACGTCAAAGGATTAAAAGGACTTTGGAAGCTTCCATCCTTATTTTTTCCACGCATTAAATTCGTCGAAGGATCAAAAAGATGTTTGTAATTCTGACTGCGTTTCGCATATAGTTCTAATTCTTCCTTTGGTTTTCCTAAAGCTTTTGCCAATCTATAAATCGCAAAATCGTCATAAGCATATTCTAAAGTACGCGCCGCATTTTCATTAATCCCCACATCGTAAGGCACATACCCTAAATCATTGTAATACTGTACCCCTTTGCGACCTACAGCGGTCATAGGGCCTTCATTATTTGCGCCGTGTTTTAAGGCTTCATAAAGTGTTTCAATATCATACCCGCGTATTCCTTTTAGATAAGCTTCAGCTATTACAGATGCCGAATTGTTACCTACCATGATATCTGCAAAACCCGGACTACTCCATTCTGGAAGAAAACCTCCTTCCTTATAACAATTTAACAAACCTTCTTGCATCTCTTTATTGATGGAAGGATACACCATATTCAACAAAGGATATAAAGCCCTAAAAGTATCCCAAAACCCTGTTCCTCCAAACATGTATCCTGGTAAAATCTCTCCAGTGTAAGGACTATAATGAACTATATTTCCCTTGGCATCCAGCTCATACAATTTATTCGGAAAGAACAATGTACGATACAGACAACTGTAGAAAGTTCGCATTTGATCAATTGTACCACCCTCTACTTTTATCTTTCCAAGTTTATCATTCCATTGTTTTCTTGCATTAGAGGCAACCGTATCAAAAGAATTATTTCCCAATTCTTTCAAATTGAGCTGCGCTTGTTCTGCACTAATAAAAGATGATGCGACACGCGCATGGATTACATCGTGCTTACCTGCAGATTTAAATCCTACAATTGCACCCACGTGATCCGCTTGAATTTTAAGCACACCATTTTTCTTCCTCTTTCCTTCCCAAACAGCTTGATTTGTAAATGGTCTATCAAAAACGACTACAAAATAATTTTTGAAATTTGGCAATTTCCCTCTGCTATATCGAGATGAGTAACCAATAATCATATTCTTCTCTGGAATAATTTGCACTTCCGAACCGCGATCAAAAGCATCCAATACCACAAACGCACTATCGGTTTTTCCAAAAGAAAATCTAAACATAGCAGCTCTTTCTGTTGGTGTAACTTCAGCTGTCACATCATAATCCGCCAGGTAAACTTTATAATGATGCGGTTTTGCAACTTCCGCTTTATGCGAGAACCAGCTCGCACGCTCATCCTGGTCAAATACAGATTTACCACTCACAGGCATTAATGAAAACTGACCATAATCATTCATCCAAGGAGAAGGCTGATGGGTCTGTTTCAATCCCCGAATTTTGTTGGAAGCATAGGTATATTGCCATCCATCCCCCATTTTTCCTGTCTGAGGAGTCCACATGTTCATTCCCCAAGGCACTCCAACAGCTGGATAAGTATTTCCATTAGACAAGGAAGGGTTTGAATCCGTTCCCATCAAAGGATTTACAAAATCCACCAGATCAGTTGCTCCATGACTTTGTGCAAATAGATTTGGGAACCATAGCGTGAAAAAATAAAAGAAAAGGGCTAAAAATTTAATTTTCTGTTTGTTCATATTAATAGAAGTCTATATTAGATTTATTAGTAAGTAATAGCATTGAAATCTTGCTTAGCCTTTTGAAATTGAGGTTGCCAAGGATTACCATGTCGATCTTTGTCCCCAAAAGCCGCTAACGCTAATTCGGAAAGATCTTCACCAGCCGCTCCGCTCCAAAAATGTATGAATTCCCCAAAATTTAAGTCCCTGGTATACTTTCTTCCGTTAGGAATAATAGTTGTAGGAAAATGCTGAGAAAGAAGCTTAAAGTATTTATTCAAAACGGTTACATTTCCGTATTTGTCATAAATAGGATAAAACCAATCTCTATACCAATAGGTATTTTCTTTAGGGAAATTATCCTTTGTTACCAACATCCGCTTATGCCAGTTTTGTGCCTTGTCAGCCCAACCTAAAGCTTTGTAAACATCATACTGATAAATTTCCATCCATTTACTATCTCCCCAAATCGGCATAGAGGGAGAGTTTAACGTATTATATGATGTACCTTCCACAATATGTCCTATTTCGTGTGCTATCAAATCCAAAGGCTCTCCGACACTATCTAACCAACGGTGGCGACCTAAACCCACGTCGATTATATTAATATATCCATGGCTATTACTCAAATAATAACCCGGGTGACCTCCTCCGTAAGTACCACCATGCAGCGCTACCTTTAGACGGATATCAGAACCGAATGCACCATACGTTTTCCACGTATAATTCCAAATCTTGGTTGCAGCTCGTCTAGGCCACGTCACCGATGGATCCATATCATCATCGTGATAAATAACGATGGAATCATTGTAATACTGTCTAGTAAGTAAAAGCTCATGTTCTAACCAATTTTCACGCCACAACCGCGGAGGTGCATTGGGATCTTCAGAATCAACCGGAACCTCTTCCTCTTCCTCCTCGGGAAGAATTACTGCTGCTTCTTGGCAAGAGAAGCTAAGAAACAGCAGAAGACACACACACAGTAACTTTGAGTTTATCATAGGATACATATTAATATTTTATGAGGCTTCATATAATTCTAATAATATTGAATCAATCGCCATTCAGTCATTTGGAATAAATTCGATCCATTATTAGACACTACAGTCACACGATAATGCGTGTATGGCGTAGTATTGGTCGTTTCAAATCTTTTAGTTTGATTACGGTCAGAAAAGAAATACTCCACTTTATTATCCAACACAGTCCATGTATTACCATCATTAGACGCTTCAAAACGCCAAGTTTTAGGATCTCTTTCACTCGCATCATTACCAGAAGTAAAAGTGTACGCACCTATTACTTGAGGTGTATTATATTTAACCTGAAACCACATACCCGGAGCATATCCTTGTGTTAAATATTTGGTTCCCAAATTATTATCTACCAACTTTGGAGAACCTTCGCCAGCACCTGGCCCACCATTATTTTCGTGACTCACAGAGAAAGCACCTAAATTGGTAATATCTCTTTCTCTCCGAATAAGCGAATCAATTCTAAAATAAGCTGTATTCAAATCGTCTTTTATGTTTGAAGAACCTGCTGAAACTAACTTCACAGGCAACATATAGGATTTACCAATTTGAAGTTGTCTAGCCGTAATCATCACTTTTATAGGATCACTATTCGCCGTTCCTGCTTTGATTACCGATTCTAAGCCTGATATATTATATGACGCTTGTGGGAAAGCAATATAATTGGTACCATGTTCTTGGTTGTATGCGTTGATCAAACTTTCATCCACAGTGAATTTGACGTTTATATCAATATCAGGATATTTAATACCTCCATACGAGGCACCAAAGAATATATCTTGAATTGTATCTATATCAAATAGCTGAAGATATGATTTACTTTCTAAGGCCTGCGCCATATATATCGTTCCCTCATTTTCTACTGTATAATCCACATCTTCTACACAGGAATTTGCAGAACTTAGGATGATACCCGAGAGAGTCATAACCGTTACCAATTGCAAGCAACTGAATTTTATTTTAGTTATAATATTCATTTCTGTTCTTTTTAAAATACTACCATCCAGGATTTTGAACCATTAATTCATTTTTCAAGATTTCATTATTCGGTATTGGGAATAAATAATCTCTTTGTCTGAATACACGTGTTTCGATTAATGTTTTGTCATAAAAAGCATTGCCATCCGCAAACATATTCATCCCGAAAACTTCACCCGCAAATTCTGTAGCAGCTGTCTTCCAACGTCTACAATCGAAATAGCGAACATTTTCAAAAGCTAATTCCACTTGACGTTCACGGCGAATAGCATTACGCATAGCCGTTTGCGATGCCGGAGGAGTAATTTGTCCAGCTCCATTGCCATACGTTGGAATACCTGCACGTTGACGAACAAGATTTAGGTAAGTCAAAATGTCGGCGTTGTTTGGAGCGTATTCATTCAGAGCCTCTGCATAATCTAAATAGATTTGTGCTAACCGCAACTGAACAGATCCTCTACTGTTATCATTGGTCGCGACATTTTTACGGACAATATATCCTGTTGGAGAGACATCGGAAGTACTTTGTTTACGTCCGGAATTTCCCGAAAGCTCCATAACTGTCATTACTTCACTGGAATTTGAACCTTGGTTGAGCCAATAACTTCTATTATAGGTAATCCCTACATAAAAACGTGGCTCACGATTTGCCCAAGCCTTGAACGTACTTCTGGCACTTACGTCAAATGGTGCGCGGAAATTTTCAAAACCCGAAGATTCATATCCTGAAGCCGCATCTGTAATAGGCAAACCATTCGCCATATAATAAGCGTCCACAATTTTTTGAGTAGCACCCAATGCTCCTCCGCCCTGTACATTGGTAGTATATCCTACGTGTTTTGGTCTTCTATCGTAATCTGAATAGTTTGCTGCATTGGTACGTGCAAAAATCCATTCTTCATTCCATTCTCTGGTCATTACATTACGTGTCGACAAATATGCTTTTACAAATGGATCGGCATTATTTTCTTCATACAACTTGTAAGTCGTTGGCACAAATTCATTCAAAAATTCTTTAGCGGCATCCGCAGCTAATTTCCATTTATTGGCATCATACGTTGTATTAATCAATTGCTTGCCATCCGTGTTTTTAAGATTGGCATAATCGCTATTGCCATTGAATAATGGGCTAGCCGCTAGATGCAATGTTTGTTGTTTGAAAGCTTTTGCCATACCTTTGGTCATACGGCCATATTCACTATTCACGGGAATAGTCGGCAGATCCACATAAGCTAAATCTAACTCTGAAACGATAAATTCAACACATTCATCGAAGCTGCTACGTGGCAAAAGAACCTCAGACAATGGTGCATCTACAGGAATAACCTGTGTAACCAAAGGAACTGGTCCGTAAATTCGAATCAAAAAATAATAATATATCGCTCGAAGCGCTCTGGCTTCGGCTTTATATCTTGATTTCATAGACTCATTAACTTCCGCTGGATTTGCTGAATCTATTTTATCGATAAAATCAGTTGCATTACGAATGGATTTATAATAATTGTCATAAAATGTAGATACCGAACCATCTGTAGTAGACCACGTACTTTTGTTCATATTATTGGCATAATTGAAATCCCAATTATATTTAGCTTCATCAGAAGCAGCGGTCCATGGCCCAGAAAATTGAGTTCCAACAAATCGTTGAGCCATTTCATTGGGAAGGTTCGCATATATTTGCGTAAGGTAATTATCTACATAATTCTTTGACTTGAAGATATCATCTACAGTCAAAACATCATCAGGAATTTGATCCAGAAAGCCGGCACAAGAGGATAGAAAAACACCTCCTGCCATCAGTATTGATAATATTTTAGTTTTCATGTTGTTTACTTTAATGTTGCTAATCCCACCTAATTGGATATGATTTTTCTTCATCGCTAAGTTTGTTTTAGATTAAAAATTAGCTTGAATTCCTAATGAAATTGTACGTGTATTCGGATAAGAAGAACCGTTACTAGTATTCAACTCTGGATCCCAAAGTTTGAATTTACTCCAGTAATACAAATTCACTCCTTGCACGTAAATTCTAGAATTTTTCAATCCCCAATTTTTCAAACGCTCTGTAGGCAAGTAATAGCCAAAATCAACAGTTTTTAAACGTAGAAAATCAATATCTTTTACCCACCAAGATGAGGCTACAGCGTTGTTTGTATTCACCGAATTACCATACCCTAAGCGTGGATAGAACACATCAGATGAAGGATTATCTTCAGTCCAACGCGACTCTGCAATAGCAAACAAATTGCTTCGCTCCGCACCGATACTATTGTTGAATGGAATTATACCATCACCCGAAATTCTTCTCTCGGCTCCTTGCACCCCTTGGAAAAAGGCACCGAAGTAAACTTTTTTATAGTTCACATTGAAGCCAGCACCATACACCAAGTTAGGCACATCGCCATTACTTATTTTTGTTTGGTCATAGGTATTGATTACACCATCACCATTCAAATCCTTGTATCGAATATCTCCAACACGTTGCGCACCCAAAGCTGTTTGATCTGCATGCACGTCTATTTCTCCTTGACTTTGGAAAAGACCATCTGCAACATAACCGTAGCCCGCTAAGTAATTTCTTCCACGACGTTCTAGATAAGGGAATAATTGACTTGGATTATCATTCTCCATTACTTGATCCTTGTTGTACGAGAAAGTACCATTGAAAGACCAAACTGTCTTGCCTAACTCTAGATTTTCTAAGGCTACAGTACCGTCAAAACCTTGGTTTTTGATGATACCTAAATTTCCATAAGGTTGGTTTTGAAGACCTAAATAATTTGGCAAACTACCTCTTTGCAAGAATACTCCAGAGCGATTTTCTTTAAACCAATCCACCGTAACATTTAACTTTCCTTTCAGTGTAGTAAACTCTAAACCGATATCATGTTTGTGCGATTCAGCCCAGGTCACATCATACCCATAATCCGAAATTGCTACTCCGCCGTAATTCACATTACTAGTACCATTCCAGAAAGAATAGCCGTTAGCACCAGTGGAAACAATAGTTAAGAAACCGAAGCGACGTCCACCACCGCCAGATCCAGTGATACCGTTGGAATAACGCAATTTGACCATTTGGAAAGTTTCTTTAGCCGATTCGAAGAATTTCTCATTCGATAATATCCAGCCTACACCAAAAGAAGGGAAGAAACCAAATCTTCGGCTTGGCACAAAGTTTTCCGAACCATCATATGCAAAATTGAATTCTGCAGCATAACGATCATCGTATAAATAATTCGCTCTACCTACCATACGTTGCGTACGATAAGGTAATGAAGAGGTTAAATCGCCAGCAAAAGCAGAAACTTCATCAGTCTGCGTATACAACAATAACGCATTCAGATTATGCTTATCAAACTGACGATTGTAATTGAAACCGCCTTCGAAATAAAATTGTCTATCACCGCTATTGCCTCTGTCATAGCCCAAATCTTCTGAACCATTGGACATAATCACTAAATTCAATGAACCATCTTCATTGTATGGGTTTGCACGATCAATAGAATAGGTTGTTCTGTTACGCGTACGCGCAATATTGTGTGAGTTATTCGTATCAAATGAAAACATTCCATAAGCCGATAAGCCATTGGTGAAACTGCTCAAATCTTGTGTAATTCTCGCGCTAGAATTCAATTGGCTGGAAAAATTATTTTGATAACCAGTCTGTGTTACTAACGCATAAGGATTAGGTTGAGCATCAGAAGATTGGTTAACTGCGGGAACAAAATTCCCTGGATACATCAAAGGATATAATACCGGATTTGTCTGCATCACACGTCCAAACGCTTCTTGCGGATTTACACCCGGATAATTATTGTTAATAACATACCCTAAAATTCCCAAAGAAAATTTTGTGGTTTTGGTCCAATTCATATCCACGTTTGAAGTGAAATTATACCTTCTGAAACGAGTATCAGCCTTATAGCTTTGTAAATTATCAGTTTTTAGCAAACTGGTCTCATCATAGTATGAAATAGCCGTATAGTATTGCGTATTTTCTGTTCCCCCACGCGCACTAAAATTAGCCCTTCTGTTATAAGACGCTTTTTTGAATAAAGCATCTAACCAATTAACATTAGGATATAAATTCGGATCGGTACCATTTAATGTATTTTGGATATACTCATCACTGTATTCTGGAGCCAATCCAGAAGCCACCATCGCTTCATTACGCAAGCGCATATATTGCTCCGCATTAGTTAAATCTGGTCTTTTGGTAAAATCTACCATACCTTGATTGTAGTTAAACATCAAAGAAGGTTTTCCTACACGACCTTTTTTGGTGGTGATCAAGATCACGCCATTTGCACCTTGCGCTCCATATACTGCCGTAGCTGATGCATCTTTCAAGATGGTCAACGTAGCGATATCCTCGGGATCAAAAGCATTTAAATCCCTTCCTTGTACGCCATCTACCACGATAAGTGGTGAAGCACTATTCTGTGAATTGAACGTCGAGATACCACGTATCCAAACATCAGCGGAATTACTACCCGGAAGACCTGTACGTTGTACACCTACCAGACCTGCAATTCGACCCGCTAACGTCGCACTTAAATTCGCTACTGGCTGTTTAAGATCTTCGACTTTTACAGTAGATTGCGAGCCGACCATGTTGATTTTACGTTGTTGGCCATAACCTACCACCACGACTTCATTTAAGCTGTTGTTCAATGCTTTTAGCGTAATGGTAAGAGTAATGCTGTTGTTAATGGCTACAACCTGGTCTTCAAACCCAACATAAGAGAAGCGAAGAGAATCGCCACGCTGAGCTAAAATTTGAAACGCACCAACTTGATTGGTCACAACACTTTGTTTGGATTTTAAATTGGTAACACTTACGGAAACCAAATTCTCGTTCAATTCGCTTTTTACGACCCCTTGAATTTCGATGTTGGAATTACCTTGAGCGATAACCATAGAAGTCCCCATAACTATTAGCAATAGTATTTGAACCGCTCTTGTCATAAACTTTAAAATGTGCAAATTTCTCATCTCATAAATAATTGATTAGTTTGTTTTTCTGTAGATATTAATAATTCAGATAGGTATATAATTTGAAATTCTTGTTAATCTAGTCCATAATCACTGAAAAAATGGTTTACCAGAATGTTCACTACGCATATTTGTGTTTAAATTCATCGTTTAATTGGTATAATATAATCTCACTTACAAACGGTTTAGAGCCGTTGCATAAAATTAAGAAGAGAATAAACAGCAAGTTGTTAACCCATTCCTAATGGATTGTTAACAGATTGTTAATAAAAAGAGAAATAGTAAAATACGAAGGCGATATTTTACGGATTGGAATCCTCCAACTTGAATATAAAACCTACACCGTATATGTTTTCAATACGAATAGTGGAAGATTGACTAAGAATTTTTCGCAAGCGCGAAATAAAAACATCCAAACTGCGGCCCATGAAATAATCGTTTTCACCCCACACCGCTGTAAGGATTTCATCCCTTTTAAGCACTTTATTTTTGTGTGTAAAAAAGTATTCCAGCAAGTCGACTTCACGTTGCGTTAACACGATAGGTTTTTGATTACCAACCACCAGCTGCATCAAGCTCGTATCGAAAGAAACATCCGAAGTTTGATATAATACATTGTGAGGAACGGTATGGGTTTCTGCATCATTAAATAGTCCCGATCGTCTTAAAATAACCTTTATACGTAAGATTAATTCATCTATATCAAAAGGTTTGGTAATATAATCTTCCGCGCCTATGTCGAGACCATAGATACGGTCTTTCTTTTCATTTCGAGAGGTTAGAAACAGGAAGAATATATCTTTGTTAATCATTTTGATTTGTTCAGCTATTTCAAAACCATTCATATCTGGAAGTTGAATATCCAGAATAACTAAGTCATAGTGAACTTTAGATACTAAAAGCTCTACTGCAGGTTTGCCGCGTTGCATCCAAGTCACTTCAAAGCCTTTTAGCTCCAAATATTGCTTTACAACATTTCCCAAATCCAGTTCATCTTCGACTAAAAGTATTCTCGCTGACATATTATTTCTTTGCGTTAATCTTAATAATAAAACTACTTCCCTTATCGACCTCACTATCCACACGCAATTCCCACCCATGCAGATTGACCACTTGTTGTACATAAAATAGACCAAGACCTAGTCCTCCTTCTTCCACACGTTCTTTGCCGCGGAAAAACTTTTTGAAGATATGCCTTAAGTTTTGCAAATCTATTCCCACACCATTATCTTGTATCTCAACGAACACAAAATGCTCCTTAGAATACACTTTTACTTGGATAATCTTTTCTTTGGAAGTATTATACTTAATACCATTATCCAGCAAGTTGTATATCATCGTGGTAAAAAGAAATTTATTCAATTCCACTTCATTGACCTCATGTTGCAAATCAGGAACAATAGAGACATTGCTATCTAATTTTAAACTGTAATCTTCTAATAACTCCAACAGTACTGAAGGCAGGTAATATCGCTTCTTTTCTAAATTGACACTAGAAAGTTGAGAAATCATCAGCGATTGATTGATAAGATTCTTCAAACGCAAGGATTGCCGCTTAATAACAGCAATCAAATCTCTGGTTTTGGTTCTATCATTATCATTAACTGAGCTTTCCAAAGATTGGTTAGCTACCAAAATAGTTGCTATGGGCGTATTAAATTCATGCGAAATACTATTGATAAAATCAGAGGTCATCGCGGTCAATTTCTTCTGCTTCATCCAATTGCGATAAGTAATAAAATAAATTCCGACCACAAGCGCTATGGTTAACAGCGATAGCAGAAATGTAGGAAGCATTGCCTTAAAAATTTGTAATTGTCTATTGTCCTGATCTACATACAGCATAAATGTTATTTGGTAGGAATTTTTCGTATGCGCACTAACCGTATATCCAGACACCTGACTTTGCTTATCTACTTTATTCAGCGTGCCTGCTATCATATCACCATTTGGATGAGAAGGAGTAATACCTTTGACACTTGGCAAGAAAACGGGAACATAATTTACGCCATCAAACGAAAGACTCAAATGCTCAATGTATAGCCCATACCGCAGTTTGTCACTGAGATGGTATTTCTCGATCATATTAGGAAAAATCGTATCCATGTTTTGCTTCAACCGCAACTCAGCGACCATCTCCTTCCATACCTGAGCTAATGTCTTCTCATAAGCTTCACGATCAGTTTCGTACAACTTTTGAAAGAGTGCCATACGGGGCATAATATGACTATCGATAATTTTTTGAGAACCAGGAAACAATTTATCGTTACGAATCTGCGCGCTATAATGTTGATTGATAATATCCTTTTCTTTGAGATAATATTGGTTGTTCGTTAATTCGAACGTATTGTATATCAACTTAAACTGCACAGTCACGAGACACACTAGACTGATAATAGCAATAAAACGGTAGATGCTGTGCGACTGAACAACCATAGGACGATCCGAAATTTGATGTATAGATTTTAATTGGAAAAAACATCTAAATATAGCGGATATAATTTATTATTCTAGAAAAGATGATTTTTTAAGGCGCCTTCTAGTATTTTACACTTCCAATAAAATTGACTTTAAAGTTTTAGTGCTGGAGAAATAGCGGATCTCGGAGCATAAAGTTCACAATTTATTAGTGAAGTTGATTTGAAAAGAATGTTCAATTAACAAGTAATCCACCCAATTTTAAAAACTACTGTTTGACTTCATAATTCTTAAATTGCTTTTCAAAAGTTTTTCCGTTAAACTTAAATATATTACCATCGGCCATTCCAAAAAGCAAATTGTTTTGGTTGTCTTTATAAATGGTCCAAATCATGGGTTTAGATGGATTATCGCTAATTGAATAGTTGGTAAACTTTAGACCGTCATATTTCCAAGCCCCAGTATATACATCACCAAACCAAATATTGCCATCCAAATCTTCTTCTATAGCAAAAGGGTGTTCAAGCGTACCGGGTAGTGATTTATTACCTCCTCTTCTGGTGCTTGTTGGGTGGATTAAATTATTCTTTTCAGAAAAATTAATGATGGAATTATTTTCAATTAGCAAAACGCCAATTCCATTATTTCCTATCCAGATCCGACCTTTTGAATCGGCTAATACACTTCTTATATGCAATTGCTCATTATCCTTTAGTTTTAATTTTTCAGCATCAAAGATGTTTACCATTTTGTTATCATAACTAAATAATGCTGAATAAGTTGCAATCCAAATTTTACCGGCTTTATCTTTTGAGATACCCGTAACACCATAAGATTTATCAGGTTGTTTATTTTTGGGTTTTGGAAAAATCAGATAGTTCATATTTATGCCGTCAAAACGATTAATTCCGTCTTCTTCCCAAGCATAAAACCATAAATCTCCATGGGTTTTATTCCAATCTAATATTCCATTGTTATTTTTAGATGGGTAATTAGTAAGCTTCCCTTTTTCATATACACTTATTCCGTTTGCAGTTCCAAACCAAATTCTACCATTCTCATCCTCTTGGATAGATCGAATTTGATTGTCGGATAACCCTTCCTTTGTTGTAAAATAATCATATGATTTCCCATTATAAAAGCTTACACCTTCATTATGACTTCCCAACCAATAATTGCCTTTACTGTCCTGAAAAATAGCACGTATTGCAGAAGTAAATTTTAAAGTATCAGTTTTTGAAGTTGCGATCGGTTCGGGATTGATAGTTTCTATTTTGGTAGATTTCTTTTCAACGCAAGAAAAATTTAGCGTTAATACGAATATTAGATATATCAATTTTTTGTTCATTTTGGCTTTTGGAATATGATTCATAATGTCTGCGGGGCTTGGCTTCAGAGGTGAATTTCGAAGCATAAAAGTTTCAAAACTATTGAGACGATAAGCAAACCCAATTAACAGATTAAATTTAAGAAAAAAGTCAATATAGCTGGCTTTTAGTGGAATAGAAAGTTAAACTTCAATTTTCATCTTAAACGCCTGACGCAAAACCCGTTTTAGCTGCTGCCAAATCTCACATCGAATATAATGTTTGCAAAAATGTCCCATAAGTTCCGATATCAATCAACTCGTCTTTGTCAGAATTTATTGCAAGTCCGAACATTTTAGTTTCTTCGTCAAAATAAATTTTGTAGCCATTTCCGTCTTCAGTTCCTTCAAGCACAGTCCATAATTCGTAAACGTTAATAGAGTCATTAGCGTTTTTATATTTCTGTTTTGTAGGCTCGATCAAACACTTTGTTAAGTCAAGTCCAGATACATTATTTATATCAGGTTCGGCAATTATTTCACTATTTATTATGTCTCTAATATCCTCGGCTGTCATTCTATGAGTTTTAAATGTTTGATAAGATTTTTTTCAACTTCTTCCGCAGACAAATTATTAAAGTCACTCAGGGTGTATATGGAAATTCTTCTGTTGATGGTGGGTTTGACAGCGAAACATAAAGCACACTGTCAACTCTTCCGTTGTCAGTTATATAAACTGTATATTTTTTTGTTTTGTCTGCAAGTCCAATTGCTGTATTGTCAGCGTCCCAATAGTCCGTTACGAGCATATTTTCTGAACCATACTTATCTAAAAGATGGTCTGTCAATTGCTTTATTGGTTAAGTCTTTTGTTCCAAGTTCTAAATTCTTGTTATTAGATTGTTGTCTCTATTGGTTGCAGCTAACATTTTTGAGCTTAGCGTCAGTGGCGGAAATTGAAGCGTCCCGATAAATATCGGGATCAATTTAGCGATACTGTAAGCAAAAGCCAAATAATTGAATAAATTTAAGAAAAAAGTCAATATAGCTGGCTTTAGTCGAATAGAAAGTTGTAACTTTAATTCCTCCCTTAAACCGCCATTGCGCCAATACGATGCTGCGCGATCAGCATTATTTATTTAGTGTTAACGTTTTAAGACTTTTAGTCGTTAGATAATAGGTCTTTCTAATTCAGTCCTAACCACCATTGCTTAAATTGTTGCGTAGTATCTTTTAGATAAACTAATTCCCCAATTATTGGAGTTACTAAGGGAATGTTATACGATTTATTAAGTTCTGATAATTTAACTAGCGGCTCGTCCCAATCATGACTTGCTAATGCAAATTTTGAGGAATGGACAGGAAAAATCCGTTTCGCATTTAAGTCCTGGGCTGCTTTCAACACGTCTTTGGGCAGGTTATGAATGTATTTCCAAGCCTCATTGTATTGTCCATTGTCTAAAATGGCTAAATCAATAGAACCATATTTATTGCCTATTTCTGCATAATGTGTGTCATACCCGCTGTCGCCACCAATATAAATTTTCATGCTTGGGGTTTGTAATACATACGAAGCCCATAAAGTGTTGTTCGTAGATAAACCTCTACCCGAAAAGTGTCGGGCAGGCTCTACAAAAGCAGTAAAACCGTTATTCAATTCTACTTTTTCGTTCCAATCCTTTTCAATTATTTTACTACTATCGTATCCCCAATGTTCAAAATGAGAGCCTACTCCTAAACCACAAATCACTTTTTTTGTTTTCTCTTTTAATGCAATTAGTGTTTCATAATCAGCATGATCGTAATGGTCGTGAGAAATAAACAAATAATCAATACTAGGCAAGTCGGCAACAGTGTAAATGTCCGTACCTGTGAATGATTTGGTCGTGCCTGGAATTGGCGAAGCATTTCCACTAAAAACAGGGTCAACCAAAATTCGCTTTCCATCAATTTGCATAAAGTAAGACGAATGTCCGAACCACACTAAAATATCCTTATCAACTGGCAAATTCAGCAAATCTGTTTTCACGGAAGTAATGATGTCGGACGGGTTATGTCTTGGTTTGTCTTTTAAGTAGGCTTCGTAAAGCACTTTAATCCAACTATGTCCTTCGGCAAGAGTAGGTGTATGATTTAAATTTTGGAATTTCCCCTTTTTAAAATTCGGTGATTGTTGCATTCTTTCAAGCCGTGTTCCACTTGGGCTTTTCCCGAATTTAGCTTGCTGCATATACAGCCCAGTTGCTATAAGCAATGCTCCAATGGTGATGAATGTTATTACCACTAATCTCTTGAAAATTTTTAAAAAATTCTTTTTCACTTCTTATAATTCAAACAACTACCGTTTGCTCACGTTAATCCGAAGTTGTTTTTTTAACTTTATTATTATTGATTTCATACGTCAACAAAAAACAGCCCGTCAATCAGAATCATATTTTTCAAATTATTGAAAATACTTCTACAACATATTTGTACTCATAACCTGCAGATTTTAAAGTTAATCCATAAAAATATGATGTATATTTAATACCTACAAGTATGAAGTATGGTATATACTTCATATTTTTTTTCAACAATAATACTATATTATGTTAATAAACGAATTATCAAAGCGGACAGGTGTCTCTATTCCGACATTGAGATACTATGAAAATTATGGTTTGTTCAAAGGCGTTTCTGATGAAAAAGTAAAAACAAACAACTACAAAGACTACGATGAAAGTATTGTAGAAAAAATTGAAATGATAAAAGGTGCAAAGGAAGCGGGCTTTACCCTGTCAGAAATTAAAAAGCTGATTGACAGTTGGTATAATAATCGTCTTTCTATTGATAAGAAAGTAGAAGTAGTAAAAAATAAAATAAATGAAATCGATAGCAAAATTCGTCAATTAAAAAATGTCAGAAAATTACTTTCAGAATGTATTGTTGCTATTGAAAAAGGAGATTGTTAATCTAAAAGTGGTATAGCCTGACTGATAACCTATAGCCTGACTGATAACCTTTTTCTTCTTCGGGAAGTGGTGGAAATTGAAGTATAAATGTTCAGTTTTGCACAAAAGTTTATTAGAAGCACAGAGCTCCAAGATTGCACGTCAGCCCGCCTAACGCAAAAGTCGTGTTATAGGTAGCTATTATCTTTAAAAAAGATCAATAATAAAATTACCCATTTCAATACTAAACATAAACATTACAGCTATTAAAATTCCAGTCAGAATAAAAGGATTTTGTCGGTATGACAGGATTGGGGATCAAGCAGAATTCTTGGGGGGAGTGTTAAAAATTTCTTAGTTTAGCATCCTTAATACAAATATCCCTTGCAAGAAGCCGAACGTAAATTACTATCTTTATTGCTGCCCGAAGGGCTTTTGGAATACTTTCT
>NZ_JAAKGQ010000033.1:0-39667 GCF_011043515.1 Sphingobacterium sp. SGL-16
GTGCCCTCTCTAAAATGTGCTCCTTTTTTATTTTAAAACAAGCGAATTATTAAAACGCAATAAAAAATAATATTATAAATAAATATTATAACATTCACATAAATTGAAAATTAAACTAATAGAAATATTTTATTTACAAAACACAATAAATATACGCTACAATTATTAATATTTTATTTAAATCAATTTGATTAATTTTAATTAAAAATCACACCTTTGTTTCAAGGTATCAGAACGCTTTCTGAAACTCAGCACTAACTAAAACACACACAACATGAAAAAGAACTATATTCCTCCGGGATATTCGGTAACTATTATTGATATAGAAAACAGTCTTTGTAATACTTCATCACTTATTCAACCGAGTATTAAAGATTCGGATTACCTACAAGAATGGGAAGAACTCCCTGATGATGAAAGAAAAATTCAATGGTAAATATTAGAAATATGAAAAGGACAAAAATTCTCATAAAAAAATATCTACTAATCTTAATTGGATGCGCCTGTCTGGCAATTTCATGTTCAAAGACATCCGTAGATCAAATTCCTCCTGTAGAAATTCCTGAAGGTTACGCCGCTATCCACGTCGAGATGGTGGATATACAATTTCAGGAAGAAGACTTAGGTGATAAAAAGAATGCATCAGTACATGTAAATAATAATCTAGTTTCACTTTCTGGTTCGAATAAAAATGGTTTTACCTGTACAGCTGTCTTAGAGCCCGTTTCTAATAGCAGTAATAATTTGAAGACTTCCCTAAATGGTATCTCAAAACAAACTGAGACAAAAACTAAGGAAGTCGAAAAAAACATACACTATCGTGTATATGCGTATAACAAAGCAACAGGTGCATTAGCTACTTCTAAAAATTATATTAGAGGACAGGAAAGCACACAAGGACCATTAATGGTTTATGGTGGCAATGAATATGTTATCGTGGCTTATTCTATTAATTCGAAAACAGAATATCCTGCTGAGATTGAAAATTCTCAAAATATAAATACAGCTGAAATTACCAATGGTCAAGTAGAATTTATGTTTCAGAAGCAGGATATAACGGTAGCACATAATAGCACAAATACAATTAAATTCAAATTTAGACATCAATTTGCACAAATAAATACTATAATTAAACTAGATACTGAAACCTCCGTTTATACACAAATCAGAGGAGCTGGGGGTGCTTCTTACTTTCAACCAAGCTATTCTACAACGAAATTCAAAGTGAGCAACAGTAATATTACTGGTGTTAATTTAAGTCCACAAGGATCTCCTGTAAACTTTCCTTTTATACCATTTAATGATTTAAATGTTAAAACTATCGCAAGTTTAAAGCCTACAATTTTGAATACGCCAACCTCTATTACTAATGGAAAATTCACAATAGAGGCTCTTACCATTGGAGATGTGACACGACACGTAGAAATCAGTGATTTAAATTTGATGCCTGGTGTTAAATATAATTTAGTATTAACATTTAATGTTCCTGAAACCACATTGATTGGCGCTAATCCTTATTTCCATTTCGTTGATTCAGTAACAACAAATGTCCCATTTACCCATACCTTAGAACTGGAAAATCCTACTTTTGGAGCACAAATCGACATTTGGAATTTAGATAATTCATTTAATTTAAATATTAATGGACAAAATTTATTTAGTAGAGAACTTAACTTTGAAGGATTCCCGTTGCACGATGTTTATTTTAGTGATTTGACATATTATGGCAGCCGAGATATTCCGAGCAGCAATCCAAGAATATCTGTAATATATAGAATTAATGAAGGCTCAGCAACTCGTCCACGTGAAGAAATTCCAGTAGTTAGATTGACAATTGATCAGTTTGGTAATGTAAGATTATTTGGTAGAAAACGTATGTCTGAGAATTTGAGAGAGTTGTTTATCAGACCTGATGTAACAATTAACCCTTTAGCTAGATTAATACCTAATGGCATTAATACCTAATGGCATTAATACACTGGTATTCTCTTCTACGCGTTGGACAATTACTGATGTAGAAGGCAGGATATATGGTATAAGAATTCAAGAATAATTGAAAATTTTAAAAATAGGTTTGTAATCATCTTTTAAAAAATGATTACAAACCTATTTTTTTTATACATCATTTCAGAAAAGTTCGCAAAACTTCATTATATGCCTTTGCAATTTTCATCATTCCCAAATCATTAGGATGTGCATAATCCACGGTAGATTCAATATCTAATCCAAAATCCTTAGCTGAAACAAAATATAGGTTTTGAAGCCCCTCCTTTTTTAATTTTTTATAGGTAGCAAAAATTACTTTTGAAGATCTCCCATATTCTTCCATTGTATGAATATTCTGAAAACCTGGTGTATAGGCAGAACTATGTTCCGCTAAGATAATCGGCACTAAAGTATGTAATTTGCGAATGGACTGCACAGCACTCCTAATTATAGAATCCAGTTGAACTTCAGAACGGTCTTTCGTAATAGCCAAATTCGGAATACAATCTAATATGACGGCGGCAGCATCTTCAGTATTAATAAGATCCAAAAGAGGTTTTTCAAATCTTCCATTTCCAGAAAAGGCTAAATTTATTATTTCATTAGAAAAGTGGCGCCCCACAATATTTGTCCACGCTAAACCAGGTCTGGTGGCACAGGCTCCCTGTGCAATAGATGTACCGTAGACGATAATTGGCTTCGTATTATTTTTCACAAATTTAAAGTCTTTTGCATTCCCAACGCCGATTTCTAGCCATTCTACAGAATTATAAAGAGGCAAATACAGTCGATAAGTATGATTTGTATTTACACCAATATTATTGAAATTGTATGTAATTGTATCTTTAAAACTATATTGACCAAAAGCCCATTGCCATTCTTTAGCTACCTTATCAAAAGAATACAAATCCACCCCACTAACTCCAATAGAAGGCATATGCGGCATATTCAGAACACCTTTTACTTTATAGCGAACTTGAATTGTGTCCGCATTGGTTTCGAATTCTACATACAAACCAGCGGAATTAGTACCTAAATACCAAACGGGTTTTCTAACTTTTGATTTTGCATCAACAGGTAAACGACCGTAATCTTTCACCGTGTTTAATAATTGTAAACGACCTTGCACTGCCGCTTGATCTAAAGGATTGAAATATTTTTTAGTTTGAGCTATAGCTACAGACAAACTGATCAAACAAAAAAGAGAGCACAAAATGCTCTCTCTAAAAATTTTAGTATTTAATTTCATTATTTTAATACTTTCACTGTAATATTACGGTACCACACATCATCACCATGATCTTGGAAACCAATTAATCCTGATTTGGTAGCACCACCAACATTATTCAATAACTCGAATGCTACAGGCCATTTTTCTTTGCTGAACTTGCTAGCTTGCAATAAATCTGTCCATTCTTTCGTACGGATAGTATATTCCACTACTTTCACACCATTTTGATAATGTTGTACCGTATTTCCTTTTACCACTATTTTAGAACTATTCCACTCACCTACGGGCTTAGCATTTTGAGGCTTCGCAGGAATCATATCGTACAATGAAGCAGACTTTCTATTTCCGTCCACGCCCATTTTGGCATCCGGATGCTTTTCATTATCCAAAATTTGATATTCAGGACTAGATATATAAATGGGTTGTCCTTTTATTTCTTTTGCAAGAACGAATACTCCAGAATTACCAGCTTCCGAAATTTTCCACTCAAACTCTAATTCAAAATTTTTGAAATCATAAGCAAAAACAATGTCGCCACCTTCAGGATTCGCAACGCCAGGGTTCTTTGAAAACTTCAAAGCCCCATCTTCAATTATCCATTTACTTGGAACATTTTCTTTGTTGTAACCTCTCCATCCATTTAATGAACTACCATCAAACAATATATAAGCTCCCTTTTTATTTTTCTTTAAGGAATTAAGATCTACCCTTGGCAGTTTCAATTCTTCAACTCCTGGTTGTTCTTTCACTGTCTCAGCTGTGTTTTTACTTTGAGCACATGCTGATGAAAATATCAACGATAGTGCTAAAGTAGATTGTAATATGTGCTTTATCATAGTTTATAATTTGAATCAACTAAATTTAGAAAAATAAGTCTTTAATTCCATGTAATATTATTCATACAGGTATTAATAACCTCCGCCCTCCCCTGCATCTTCCATCTGATCGTCACTTCGCTTAGACTTCATAAAGTCTTGAACACCAAACCGATAAGATAAAGAAATATTAAAAGTTCGTCTAGACCAACGGTGCTGAAAATCAGAATATCGTGTCGGTAAATACGTTTCACCTCCAAATCTTCTTGTATTGAATACGTCTCGGACATTAAACATCAACGTTCCTTTACCCTTTAGAACATCTTGCTTCAAAGCCACATCAGCAGCGTACATTTCTTTCATTTTACCCTGTAAGGTCTTCATTGGCGCACGGTAATCTCCTTTTACTTGTAAAGAAGTTTTTGATGTGAATTTAACATTCGTTGTTAAGTTTGCATTCCAAGCCACATTCTCTACTTGGTTGATATTATATTGCGTATTCGGGTTAACACGTTGATAAAACACATTGACATTCGCTGTAGCATCCCACCAGTTAAATAGATTGACTTTGGAAATCAATTCTAAACCTGCATTATTACGAGATCCTACATTTTCCCAACGAGAGAAGGTCGCATTTTCTTTCCCTGCTAAATATTCAGCTGCAATAGGGTCATTTTCATCAAATTGAATCGGCTGTGTCATATCATTCACACGACGGAAATAGGCCGTAGTAATGAAATTCCATTTACTATAGAATTTTGCAAAACTTAATTCCATCGAATGAATGTCCTCAGGCATCAAATTTGGATTTCCTTGCCAAATATTAAGTGGGTCAGACAAGCTGACAAATGGATTCACCTGCCATCCGCGTGGACGTTGAACACGTCTGGAATAAGACATCTGCACTTTATCACCTTCTTCATTGACCTCATACGTCAAGAAGGCACTGGGATATATTCTGAAGTAATCCAAATTCCCTTTCGCAAGATGATCTCCATTGGCAACTCTATCTGGGTCAATGCTTTTATTCTCGGTATTTAAAAATGCATCTTCGGCACGTAAACCAACTTGTAGACCTATTTTTTCGCCCAACATCCGTTGATAATTAGCATACAAAGCATGCACACCACTTTTCATTTCAAATTCATTCGACACAGCATAATCTGGTACCCAAGCCTCATTTTTTAATGTATCCGAAAACTGAAAATCATTTGATGATCTTAAAATGGTACGATAGCCCGCTTCGAACTTATGGTTTTCGCCTAAAGGCAAAAGGTAATCCAACTGAAAGTTCCAGTTCTGCCCTTTTTCGCCTGTTTCATTGAATCGTTTGCTGATAAAAGTTGGATTTTCTTGAATATAATCATTCGTTCCATCCTCTTTATCATTGCCATATGTAACGTTTGCGGTAATCTCTTCTCCTTCTCGTTTCAATATTCGTTTAAAATCAAACATCAGATCATACCCAAAATCATCTTCCTGTTGACGAGATGTTCTAGGCGTAACTATTGGTGTTGATTGACCACGATAAGATTTATAAAATAAATCTTCCCCTCTATTATTATCGCGTATACTGATATTTCCAGCAAGGCTTAAAGTCGTTTTATCTGTTGCATAATAATCCATCCCCAGACGAACAGAATTATTAATTCCTTTTCGAAAAGATTCGTTTGTAGTTTCTGTCGTCAAACCGTTAGGATCTTGCACCCCATTAATAAGACTAATAGTTTTGGTAAAATCATCACCTAAATTTCGTCCATGTCGGAAGTTGTAATTCCCAAAATAATTAAACTTATTGTCCCTATAATTTAAGGTTATACCAGCGCTGTAATTATCATAACTACCACCAGAAACATTAATATTTCCATTTAGCCCTGTGCGAATATTTTTCTTCAACACGATATTAATAATCCCCGTCTGTCCTTCCGCATCATACTTAGCAGAAGGGTTGGTGATAATTTCGACTTTAGAGACTGCATCTGCTGGTAAGGATTGTAATAGTTTATTCACATCCGAACCTGCCATCGCCGATTCTTTGCCATCGATTAAAATCTTCACACTAGAAGATCCACGTAAACTAACCGAACCATCAGCATCCACCTGAAGCGTAGGAACATTTCCCAAAACATCTTGAGCTGTACCGCCTACGGATACAAGGCTTTGCGATACATCGAATATTTTTTTGTCAATACCCAGCTGCAAATCTGCTGTGCGACCTTGTACTAGCACTTCTTCAAGTTGCTTCCCCGCTTCTTTCAATTCTACGATTGCTAAGTCTAGTGTTTTGTTGTCGGAAATTAGGATATCAGCTTGCTCATGATTGAGCATACCCACATAGGTTACCTGTAAACTGTACGTGCCAGATGGAATCGACTCAATGAGAGCAATACCTTTGCTATCTGTTTGACGGCCCTTGATCGGAGCTTTTGAAGTGTTGGTTACGACAGTAACTGACGCTCCCAGGATAGGTTGCTTATTTTCTTGTTGAACTACTTGAACTTTTAGGTTGCCCTGTTGTGCGATTGTATAAAATGGTAGTAACAGCAATAATAGATAGATTCTTTTCAAATACATGTTGTTTATTGAATTTGTGCCTACAAAAATGTAGATTATTAATTCAACATCAACATTCGTAACTGCAATATTACCAAGCAGTAACTTATTCGACAGAAACGGTAAGACCTTCGGCTTTTAGGATTTTGCGGTATATTTCCATTTCTGTAAAGGAACCTTCTAGAATAGCACATTTACCTTCATTGTGTACTTTCCAGGCAATACGCTCTGCTTCTCCTTCGGTATATTGCAGATGATGCATCAAACAATAAATAACATGATCAAACGTATTGATTTCATCATTCCATAGGATAAGTCGGTGGCTTTCTTTGACAGATGCCAAAATTTCCTCTAGGGTATAGGTCTCTTGTGTGGTCTCAACACTCATGCTACAAAAGTAGCTTATTTTTCAAAAAAAACTGTATTTTTAACACGCTTTTGCGATAACTAATTATAAAAAATTAAACTTATTATGTATCAATCAAAGATTGCTGGTATAGGCTATTACGTTCCCAAAAATATATATACAAACAACGATTTAACACGCTTCATGGAGACCAGCGATGAATGGATTCAAGAACGAACAGGTATTAAAGAACGTAGATATGCTGATAGAATTGGTGAAACGACCACTACTATGGCTATCGAAGCTTCTAAAATAGCCATAGAACGTGCTGGGGTGACAGCAAAAGACATTGACTTTATTGTTTTTGCTACCTTATCTCCTGATTATTATTTCCCTGGCTGTGCTGTATTGTTGCAACGCGAAATGGGTATGGGAGAAATTGGTGCTTTGGATATTCGCAACCAATGTTCGGGCTTTGTATACGCTTTATCCATTGCCGATCAATTTGTAAAAACTGGGATGTATAAAAATGTACTGGTTGTGGGGTCTGAAAAACATTCATTTGCATTGGACTTTTCTACACGAGGCCGTGCTGTTTCCGTAATTTTTGGGGATGGTGCAGGTGCTGTAGTCGTTCAGCCAACAACAGAGCCTAATAAAGGAATATTAAGTACGCATCTTCATTCGGATGGAGCGGACGCGGAGAAATTAGCCATGTATTACCCAGGGGCATCGAGCGGAATTTGGCTAGAAGAACAGCCCGAATGGCCGGATCAAGAATTGGGTGGATTATTAATGACACCCAAAATGTTGGAAGATGGCACAGC
The DNA here is from genome assembly GCF_011043515.1 of Sphingobacterium sp. SGL-16. NCBI lineage: Bacteria > Pseudomonadati > Bacteroidota > Sphingobacteriia > Sphingobacteriales > Sphingobacteriaceae > Sphingobacterium > Sphingobacterium sp. SGL-16. The sequence goes on from NZ_JAAKGQ010000033.1 coordinate 7,759, forward strand.
TTTTCCTGTAATGGATGGTCAAGCTGTATTCAAAAAAGCAGTAGCTAAATTTCCTGAAGTCATTGGTGAGGCGTTAGCCAAGAATAATTTAACTCCTGCAGATATCGATTTGTTAATACCGCATCAAGCCAATTTGCGTATTTCACAATTTGTACAAAAAACATTAGGCTTATCCGATGATAAAGTATTCAACAATATCCAAAAGTATGGAAATACAACTGCAGCCTCTGTCCCTATCGCATTATGTGAAGCCTGGGAAGCAGGCAAAATTAAAGATGGAGATATTGTCTGTTTAGCTGCTTTCGGCGCAGGATTTACTTGGGGCTCCGCTTTGATTAGATGGTAAAATAAAATAGCGCTTTCTTTTTTGAAAGCGCTATTTTATTTTATGATTCTTCTACATAATTTATTCGCTGCAAATTCGGCAACAACGCGGCAATCACCCCGATCAAAGGCAAATACGAACATATATGGTAAATATGTTCTATTGAAGTTTTATCAGCTAAATATCCCAATAATGCCGAACCTATACCCGCCATTCCAAACGCAAAACCGTAGAATAATCCCGAAACCATTCCTAATTTCTTAGGCAACAATTCCTGAGCATACACAATAATAGCAGGAAAAGCAGAAGACAAAATAAGCCCAATAATGACAATAAATACGGCTGTCATGGTCAATCCAACATAAGGAAGCGCTAATGTAAAAGGAGCTGCGCCCAATACCGAAAACCAAATCACATACTTGCGACCAAAACGGTCACCAAAAATTCCCCCTAACATCGTACCAACAGCAATAGCTATCAGAAAATAAAAAAGAAACACCTGAGCTTTTACATCAGTTATTCCAAATTTTTCAATCGCATAAAACTGTAGGAAATTCGTAATACTCGATACATAAAAATATTTTGAAAGAATAAGCAACAATAAAACTATCACTGATATGACTATTTTGATTTTAGGTAAGTCTGGCACTTTTACAACTTTTTTAGATGTACCTGCTTGTCGAATTAATCTTTTCTTGTACCAAGTCCCAATGTAAAATGCCACAAATTGACCTATTATCGGAACGACCAATAACCACATCAAAGCCCATTGACCTCTAGGTAAAACAATGTAAGCAACTGCAATAGGAGCTAAAGCCATTCCGCCATTTCCTCCGATCTGAAATATGGATTGCGCCAAACTGCGTTGTCCTGATGAAGCTATAAAAGCTATTCTTGACGATTCAGGATGGAATATGGACGAGGCTATTCCAACCATAAAAACAGAAAAAAGAATCATTGGATAACTGTAGGCGTTTGCAAACATTAACATCCCAACAATGAGAATACTCATGGACAACATTTGTGAATAGGGATGTGAACGCTTATCGGTATATGCACCTACTACAGGCTGAAATATCGATGCAGACATTTGATAAACAAACGTAATCATTCCAATTTGCCCATAATCCAAGTGATGTTCATCTTTCAATAATGGATATACTGCGGGCAACACCCCTTGAATCAAATCATTCAATAAATGTGCAAAGCTGACTGCAAATAAAATAGAAAATATAGGTCTTGATGACGATGTATTTTGCATAAATAGTTAGTAAAATGGCTTCCTTTTCAGAAAGCCAAAATCTTATAAAACGCGAACCAATAATCCTTTGAGGTACTCTCCTTCTGGAAAAGAAGCCCGTACGGGATGATCTTCGGGTTGCGTAAATTGTCTTATAAACTGTATTTCCTTCCCTGCATCTAACGCCGCCCAAGCAATCACTTGCTTGAAGGTATCAATATCCATCGCACCAGAACACGAGAACGTCGCTAGCAATCCCCCAGACTCTAACAATAACAAACCTCTTCGGTTCAAATCTTTGTAAGCACGAGAAGCTTTTTCCAATGTGGAACGTGAAGGTGCGTACTTGGGTGGGTCCAACACAATCACATCAAATTTCTCTCCTTGTTCGCCTAAAGAACGTAAATACTTATTCACATCCGATTGAATTGCTGTATGCTTTGATGCATCAAACTTATTATGAATCACATTACTTTTCAATGTCTCAATCGCTAGAGCGGAACTATCCACGGAAACCACTTCATTTGCACCTTCTCGAAATGCATTCAGTGTAAATCCTCCAGAGTAACAAAAGCAATCCAACACCCGTTTTCCTTTGACATATTGAGCTGTTAAATAACGATTTTCACGTTGATCACAGTAGAATCCTGATTTTTGACCATCCACAATATTTACCTTGTAATGGATTCCATTTTCAACGATATCCACGAATTCAGGTGGATTTTCTCCCCACAATAATCCGTTAGTATCTGGCAAACCTTCATGTTCACGTGATTTTAAATCACTACGCTCATAGATTCCCTTAGGCGAAAGAAGATTCACCAATTCATCCACGATAATTGATTTTACCTGCTCTACACCAGCAGCATGCACCTGAATAGAAATAAAATCCGCATATTTATCCGCAATTAATCCAGGTAAGAAATCCGCTTCCGCAAAAATCAAACGAACCGTATCATTGTCAGCTTTCAATAAATGTTTTCTATTATTTACAGCTTTTTGCACTCTTAGACGCCACCAATTCTCGTTGATTTCGTTTGCAGGATTCCACTCCAATAAACGAACGGCCACACGAGAACCATTATTATATACGCCGTAAGCTATAAATTCATCGTCAAAATTATAAACCGCTACGACTTCACCACTTTTGATCTTACCGACTTTTTGCTGAATAGCACCCGAAAACACCCAAGGGTGTAATTGCCAAGCGGCTTTATCTTTGCCTTTATTAAGGATTATTTTATTCATCGATGCAAAAATACGGAATAGAAAAGGATTACCAATTTACTTGCGATATTATTATTGCACAACTCTTATAAACTCAAAGAGCCAATCAAATGATTGGCTCTTTATTTTCTTTAGCTATATTCTAATGTTTTATAAACATTCCTCTAGGATTACTAAGTCCTGAGCGAACAGTTTCAGGTTCTGTACCATCCAAATTAGCTCTTTTGATATTGTTTAAATTTGTCTCTGACCAATAAATTTTATTTTCATCATGATCAACTGCCATCCCAGAACCGCCTCGATTTCCAGAAAAGGAAGCAATTTTCACGGGATTAGTACCATCCAAATTAGCGCGCATTAATCCCGCATTATTACGATCATCATAATAGATTTTTTCATTCACATCATCAATATACAAGCCATATCCGTACGCTCCTTCAATTAACTGCTCGACCCCTGTACCATCAGGTTTTGCTACATACATGTATTCATCATTGACTTCATAAAAATAAATAAGGTTAGTTTTTGTACTGAATCCAACAGCGCGCATAGCACCACCTGAGATATTTACAAATTGCTTTTCAAAGCCGGTTCCATCGAGATTAGCTCTTGAAACGTTTGCACCATCTGCAATGTACATTTTACCTTCTGCATAATTGATCGCTACCCCATAAGGAGATCCTAAACCTGTTAACACCTCTTCAATGTTAGTTCCGTCTAGATTCATACGCAAAATCTTACCGTTGTTGGTATTTTCAAAATCACAAAAATAGATCTTATTGCTTACATGATCATAAGTCATTCCATGACCACCTTTTCCTGACATATTAGCCACGGTCTCAACATTAGAACCTGGAATTAAGGATAGTTTTCTGATAAGATCAGAATTATATTCTATAAAATATAACTCATTATCCGTTTCTATGACCGCATTAGGATCAATAACAGCAATATCCTGTGAATAATTACCAGTCCCTCCATCGCCAATAGCCTTTAGCTTAACCGTATACATACCTGGTACTGTATATATTTTGGAAGGATTTGCTTCGGATGAAGTCGTACCGTCACCAAAATCCCAAAGATAGGTTGTCGCATCTTCAGACTCGTTCTTGAATAAAATAGCTTCATTTATATTAAGCTCAACGTTCGATATTGTGAAGTAACTTTTCACTGCTCGAGGCAAATCGTCGAAATTATATTTTTCACCGGAACACGAACCTATCAACATTATGTTGATAATACATCCAGCTAGTAGTAAAAACCTTTTCATAGTTATATGTTAAATAATTAGTTTTTTAATTTAAATTCTTGTCCGTGGACGTAAATCGATAAGTTTGCTTGCTGAAAAGAGACTTTTCCATTAGGCATATTTTTTTTGTTTTTAGGATTGTTCACCACGAGTACCTGGCTATCACCACTGATGCGGGCCTTATTTTTAGAAACTACTAATGCTGTACCCTCATCAATCCCAACAACTGTTTTATCAGAATGATCATATAACACACTTAGCAATCTATTATATCGGCTACGAATTATAAAATGTTGATCAATAATTACATTTTTCAAAAATCCCATTCCAGAGGAAACCTCTACATAATCTGCTTTTATTTCACGGAATGAATCACTTTTTGAGTCTTGCTTTTGTGAACCAGTAATCATGACTTTGGACATGATTGCGGCTCCAGCACTTGTACCAGAAATGGTCGCACCATCACGATAGGCCTCATGCATAGCTTCATATAATTTAGAATCGCGAACTATCTCCATAAATTTATTTTGATCGCCACCCGTTACATAAATCAATCGGGCATTTTTCACGGAATCGATCCAATTTGTATTGTTATTGGCTTGTTCTTTAGAAAAATTGAAACTTACAATCTTATTATTAGAGAATTCGGAAATCTGTTCACTGATATATGCAATAGATTCTTCAGGTACACTTGTAGCCATTGGCAATATTACTATATAATCCGTCGAACGTAATTCTGATGTTTTCACTAAATCTGCTATTAAAGCTGAGGATCTTTCTCCACCGCCGATAATGAATAATTTACCCTTCTGGGCATGAGCTAAAGACATAAACATTATCAGGATAGGCAATAAAAATCCAGTTATACTTACTCTTGCCATTCGATTATTTATAAATGTAAATTGATATATTACCCTTTTCATCCACAGTACCGCGGTACATTCCCGAAGTATTGAACTCCATCGCTACTTTTCCATTTTTATCTAAAGAAATAATACCTCCGTCTCCACCAAGTTTCCCAATTTCTCCAATTACCTGTTTGGTCGCATCAACCACTGATAATCCTTTTAATTCAATTAGGTTAGAAACACGATGTGCAGCCACTTCTCGTATATAAAATTCCCCCCAACCTGTACAAGATATCCCTGCAGTAGCATTATTACAATAAGTACCTGCACCAATTATTGGAGAATCGCCTACACGGCCATAGCGCTTATTTGTCATACCTCCAGTGGATGTTCCTGCAGCTAAGTTCCCTTTCTGATCTAAAGCGACAGCTCCTACAGTTCCGAATTTTTTATCTTCGCTCGTTACCCCTGCAATCATACTTTCACGAGGATTAAAGTTGTAAGCAGCTCTGCCCTCTTCCTCCTCCTTTTTTGTACGTTCTAATTGTTCCCAACGTTCCTTGGTGTAAAAATAAGAAGGAGATACCGTATCACAGCCCTGAGATAACGCAAAGAGTTCTGCACCTTTGCCTACCATCATCACATGCTCAGATTTCTCCATCACAGCACGTGCTGCATTAATTGGATTTTTTAGTGTTGATACACCAGCAACAGCACCGGCCCTCAAAGTAGCGCCATCCATTATTGAAGCATCCAATTCATTTTTACCTTCATTTGTGAATACTGCTCCCTTACCTGCATTAAATAATGGAGAATCTTCTAAGACATTAACTGCTGCTTGAACTGCATCTAATGCTTCTTTCCCTGATTTTATCTCATCATAACCTTTTTGCAGTGCCATTGTCAATGCTTCATGATACAATCTCTCTTTTTCAGGAGTCATATGCTTCTTTTCTATCGTTCCAGCACCACCATGAATTACCAAAACGATTTTATTATCATTTTCGCTCTCGTTAGTTTTAGAATTACAACCATAAAATGATTGAATTATAAAACCTATAATCACATATTTTAAAATACCTTTCATATATATAATCGTTTAGTGAACCGATTTCCAACCACCCGCAACCACGGACCACCAAGCACTTTTATATAAGGATGAACTTTGAGGTTGGAATGTATTCATATTAAATTTATTATTGCTTTCTGTACCTGAAACAGAAAATACTTGTAATGCTTTTCCGGAATGATCCCAAGTTAGTGGAACACCGCTCAAAACCGATTCTGGCTGTTTCGTAATATCTGATTTAACAAAAAAAGCATTGTTAGACCCAAAAACTTCAGCGACTCCGTTTTCATCAATACATACTGCGGTACGTTCATCTACCGCAATCGCATTAGCTGCCTTTCCCCAATCTTTCAATATTCTAGAAAGAAATACGGTCAATCTGCCCTCTCTATTTCGCTGTGCGAAATGCTGATCTGTAATAATGTTACTCATAAATGGTGCTTTAAGAAAATCATCTTTTCCCAAAGACACCTTTGTATTATAAGGATTACTTAGCGCTTCCTCAGAATCTACTCCTCCGCGATCAGCTCCGAAATAATAATTACCCAGAATGGCTGCCCCCGCACTTGTTCCTCCAACAGGTACTTTTTTATCAGCAAGTAGATAATTAATCGCTTGCATAACTTTTGTGCCCTTCCAATAGCCCACATAATCAGCCTGATCGCCTCCTGCAATAAAGAGCATCTCCGCATTTCTAATGATACCAGCAACACGATCATCATCGGCCAATTTGCGCGAATCAATTTTTAGCGTCTCCACTGAATTCACTTTACCTAGACGATTTACATAATCGTTGTATGCATTTGTTCCAGTTGCACGGATAATAACTACGTCACCACCTCCACTACGGTCGATCATCCACTTGAAAGCTGCATCAACATCGGTACCGCCTCCCATGATGACCACACCTCCTTTAGTAATTGTCTTTACATCAGTAGTGTCTCCTAATATACCTAACGATGACGGACGTGCTAATGGTGAAGTTGGTTTGGGTGCATTGGGGTCAAATGGATTCGGTAGTTCCTTATTACCACAACTAGTAAATCCATACAACAATGCTATAATCCCTACTAATTTTATCATGTTAATCCTTTCCGTATTTTGGATTTTGAACCATGTTTTTGTTTACAGCCATCTCGTCATTTGGAATTGGGAAACAGTATTGTGCCGCCGTAGGTTCTAATTTTACAGCACCAGAAGTATTTGCCGCATCTTGGGTTAATCGCTCCACCGGAAGCTTTAAGCGTTTTAAATCATAAAAACGATGTCCCTCAAAAGCCAATTCTTTAAATCTTTCGTTGTAAATATTTTCTAATAAAATCTGCTTCGATGAGAATGTCTGATTCACATAGTTATGAATACGCTCTCTACGTAATGTATTAAGATCATTTGCAGCATTAGTTAATCCTGTAGCACTATTACTTTCGGCCTCAGCTTCTGCCCTGATCAGAACCATTTCTCCTGTACGGAAAATCTTAACATCTGTCAAACCTGGGTTTGTGGTATTTCCACCGATATATTTATTCACCAAATATTGTGATTTTATACTTGGAGGAGGACCAACACGTGAAGGATCATCCTTAATATATGCAGCGTAACGAATATCATCTGTCTTATTGAAGGTATTAATTAATTTAGAAGATGGCGCATATAAAACTATTCCACCGGCTTCTCTATAAAACGCAGCTCCAAGACGAGAATCTCCGATCACTCTAGCTAATTTCCAAACAACCTCTGAATTACTGTTGTCTACCCAAATTTTCGGAAAATCATTTTTAGGTGCGAGAGGCTCTGCTGAGATTACTTCAGACGCATACTTAATTGCATCTGGCCAATTCTTTGCATATAATGCAACTCGTGCCTGAATTGCAGATATAGCTGTTTTAGTAATTCGTATATTCTCTGTAAAAGATGTTGGCATTAAATCTTTTGCAGCTTGTAGATCTGCATTGATATCCTCATAATTGGATTTGACAGTTGGTCGAGCTGGATAGCCTAATGCTCTTGCCTTCATATACGGAACCCCCATTCCCTCTGCATCATACGAAGAAGCATATCCTCTCAACAGTTCAAAATGACTGTATGCCCGCAAAGCCAAAAGTTCTGCCTCATATTGATTTTTTAAAATTTGATTATTTCCTGTTACCGTAATATTTGGCAATGCTTCAAGGACATGGTTAACACGATCAATTACAACATAATATTCATTCCATGCAGAAGTTACAGATCCATAGCTAGAGTTATACATCCAACGGTGTAAAGCAGTATTTGAAACTGTATTTTCTGTTGGCAACAAAACTTCATCTGACACAATTGCACCTGCTTCCAACAAAGTTGTTGAAAGTGGAGCGTAAGCTCCTAAAACGCCCATATTCACATCGTCCAAATTTCGAAATGCTTTGCTTGGATCAATACTATCTGTTGGCGCCATATCTAATTTATCACATGATTGGAGACCTAGTCCAATTAATGATAAAACAATACATATATTTTTTCTGATACTTATCATACGTTTAATTTTATTAGAGTGTGCCTAGCTTAGAAGTTAACATTAATACCAATCGTATACTTACGTGCATTTGGATATTCAAAACGTCCATATTGACGATTGTTTTCAGGATCCAAACCGCGCCAATTAGTCAATGTGAATAAATTCTCTCCTTGTGCAAATATGGCTGCTGATCTAAATACAGTTTGTCTAAATACTGTCCCTGGTATAGTGTAATTCAATTTCAAATTACGTAAACGCATAAATGCTGCATCCTGAATATCCTTGGAAGTAAAATTCCTTGGAATATCTATACGCTGAAGTGTGGCTATATCTCCTGGCTTCTTCCATCTATCATAAAGCATTCGTTTGCTCTGATTGCTGGTCATATAGGCCTGATTTTCATTGTAAAAATCAATATTATTCCATCGTTGCACATCAGACACGAATGATAGCAAACCACTAAGTGTTAAATTTTTCCAATTGAAAGATGTAGATATACCTCCAGTAAGTTTAGGATAGAGACTCGCGTTTAATGGCACCGCCTGCTCTTCCTCATTATATACTGTTGAAATAGAGCCATCTCGATTGTAATACTGCGCTTCTCCAGTTTCAGGATTCACACCAGCCCATTGTGGAGCATAATACGTTCCGTAAGGTAATCCGACTTTTATAATACGCGTATCACCATCAGGCAATTCGTCCGTAATATCAGTTACGCGTAAGATTTGATTGTTATTATATCCACCATTAACACCTACAGTCCATGTGAATTCCTCTTTTTTGATAATGTCAGCTGAGATTTTTAATTCAACACCACGATTTCTCATTTTACCCGTACTCAATAATGCAGACGACGCACCAGAGGTTGCTGATAATGGTTGATCGATAAACATATTTTTTGTAATACGATTGTACCAGTCAAATTCAATATTTATTCTTCTACTTTCGAATAATGACAAATCAAATCCAGTATTGAATTCATCCACATATTCCCAATCGAAGTCTGGATTACCAATATTATTCGGACGAATACCTTGCTGACCACCATAACTTGTAGTTACGCCGTAAGTAGGCAAGTACGCAAAACTACTTCCAAATGGACTTGCTGTTTGCCCGAAACTTGCTCTGATTCTTAAATCTGAAATGAGGCTTGACGATTGAAGGAATTCTTCACGCTTTACATCCCACATTGCTCCCAATGAATAGAAACCATGCCAGCGATTTTTGTCTGGGACAGATGAAAGCGAAGCTCCGTCATAGCGGTAACTACCTGTAAAAGTATATTTATTGGCATAGGTATAACGCGCAGCGCCAATGTAAGACATCAAAGCACTTGCACTACGACTTCCACTTAATGTTGGTAGGAATGTTGTACTTACGGTGATAGCAGCTGGTGTTTCAGGGAGTCTATCATCTAGTCCAAAACCGCGGTAGCTAAATGCTCTATAGTTGTCAAAAAGATATTCGAAGAATCCCGAAAGTTCAAAATCATGAGCTTCGATTTCTTTTTTGTAAGTCAACCCAGATGTAGATACAAAATTAAAATTACGTCTATATCCTTCTCCGAAAGCTCCTTTCTGTCCAGATTGACGACTACCTATATAGGATGACGGATTGATATATACCTGATCTGCTGAATTTCTCAAATCAAGACCAGCACGAGTACTTATTTTCAAACTGGGTGTAATAGCATAAGCCATGTTAAAACCTATAATGGCTTTAATTTGTTGAGTTTTATCAGACGTACCAAACAAAACGTCTAATCCTCGACTTCCTTCCCGCGAATCCAAGAAAGTAATTTCTTCATTAGTCGCATGAAATGCCCCATCTGCAGTATAAGGATACTCATAAGGTAGACCATAATAGACAGAAGCCATTGGCGTTCCAACGCTTGTTCCGCCCTCATTATACGTAAATCTAGAGTTAGAATATCCCAAGTTCAAGTTGAATGCCGCTGAGAACTTTCCGTAATTCATATTCGTATTGCTACGCAAAGTATAACGATCCATACCCGTTTCACGGACAATACCCTCCTCTTTCCAATAACTCAACGCATTGTAGGTTTGCACATTTTCATTTCCACCACTTAAGTTTACTTGTTGCTCCATGAAATTGGCATTTTGAAAAAATAAATCTCGCCAATCTGTATTCACATTGCGTAAACTATCCAATGTCCTATCCGCATTTTGTTGCCAGCTCGCTGACTGCGTATTATAATATGGATTTCGTGAAGAAAATCTCCATCCTGGACCTATATCTTTTCCAGTTTCTAATCCAACCTCTTCTTCGAATCTAAGACGTTCACGACCATCCATCATCTCAAAATTAGGACGTGTAAGCTTTGATGTTCCGTATTGAGAGCTATAATTTATCGCTAGACGACCTTGCTTACCTTTTTTGGTCGTAATAATAATAACACCATTTGATCCTCTAGAACCATATAAGGCTTTTGCAGAGGCATCCTTTAATACGTTCACGGATTCTATATCTTGCGGATTAATGGTTTGAAAATAACCTCCTTCAATAGGAACGCCATCCATAATATATAATGGTGTCGTAGAACCACTAATAGAACCTATTCCACGAATAACCACAGCAGCACTTTGACCTGGTTGTCCTGAACTTGAAATAACACTCATTCCTGCTACCTTTCCCTGAAGTATCTGATCTAAAGAACTCATTGGAACTTGATTAATATCATCAGCCTTAACGAGTGATGCTGCACTTGGGCTTTTACCTTTTGAATAATCAGTATACCCCGTTATTGTCACTTCTTCAATTAAATTATCTATAGATTGTAATATAATTTGAAGATTGGTATTGTTTGACACCTTTATTATTTTAGGCTCATAAGATAAATGTGAGATAATAAGTTCGTCGCCAATTGCAGCGTTTATACTGAATTCCCCGAGTACAGATGTTAAAGTCTTGCCACTTTTACCTTTTACTTCAATAGAAACACCAGCAATTACATTACCATGAACATCTAATACAACCCCTTTTACTACTAGTTGCTGTTGAGAAATATGATATTTAGATAAGTTTGATAAGGGTGAATTGGTTTGGTTAGCATGAACATTCAAAGTAGACATCAAAAACAGTCCACACATTGAAAGTCCTAATGGAACTTCTCCCAGAATGGGCTTAAACCCACTCCTAATAAAAAAAATACTCTTCATAAGATTAAGTTGGTAGTGTTTACTTTGCTAATCTAGTATTTTTATTAAAAATATTATAAATTAAATCTTACTCTATAATAAAAACGCCCCTTTTGTTTCAAAAGGGGCGTTTATAAATTAAATATTTTAATTTTTATTTATTCTTCAATAAATATTCTTTAAAATCTTCGTAGCTAACTGCTAAAGGATCTGCTAATTTTGGCTTTCCTGCCAATTCTTCAGCTCCTGCTGGATAAGTAACTTTTTCAAAAATATCTGCATCAATGCCATCAGGGAATTTGCATGGATGTGCTGTTGATAAAAATACCGAAGCATATTCTCCTGGATTTTCAGCTTTGTATGCTTGAGCTGCTAAATACGCAATTGCTGTGTGTGGGCATGCTACATAATTGTATTTCTCGAACAATTCACGCATAGCAACCTGAGTTTCTTCATCTGTATATGTAAATGAAGAAATAATGCTACGCAATTTGTCTAATTCATTATCAAATAAATCTTGAATACGTACCCAATTGCTTGGATTTCCTACATCCATTGCATTTGCTAAAGTCTGAACAGAAGGTTTTGGTTCGTAAGCTCCCGACTGTAAGAAGCGAGGAACAGTATCATTGACATTCGTTCCTGCGACAAAATGTTTTACAGGCAAGCCCATTTTGTAGGCTAATAAACCAGCCCCGATATTACCAAAGTTTCCGCTAGGAACAGTAAACACAACTTCGTTGACACCTTGTGCTTTTAACTGTGCATATGCCCAAAAGTAATAGAAAGTCTGAGGAATCAAACGCGCAATATTGATAGAATTAGCTGAAGTCAATCGCAATTCAGCATTCAACGAGGCATCGTTAAAAGCTTGCTTTACCAAAGCTTGACAGTCATCAAAAGTTCCATCCACCTCTAACGCACGGATATTTTGACCATTAGTTGTCAATTGCTCTTCTTGTACTTTAGAGACCTTTCCTTTGGGATACAAAATCGTCACGCGAGTGCCTTCCACGCTTAAGAAACCTAAAGCAACCGCACCACCTGTATCACCCGAAGTAGCAACCAACACATCCAACAATTTATCACCTTGTTTGGAGAAATAACCCATCACACGGCTCATAAAACGCGCTCCAAAATCTTTGAATGCATAAGAAGGTCCGTGAAATAATTCCAAAACTCCAGTCTCAGCATCTAAGAATTTCACAGGGGCATCAAAATTGATGGCATCTTCGACGATTTTCTTTAAATCTTCTTTCGGTATATCATCGCCAATCAAAGCAGAAGCTACTGTCAACGCAATTTCTTGCAAAGAATATTGCTGAATATTTTTGATAAATAAGGGATCTAAATTTGGGATAACCTCTGGCATATATAAGCCTTTGTCCTGAGGCAAGGAATTGAATACCGCATCCTGAAAAGATACACGTAAATCTTTATTATTTGTACTATATAGTTTCATAATTTGTTAGTCATTAAAGGATAATACTTTTGGACCTTCTACATTGACAGCCGAAACATATTTAAAGCTTTCGATGCCATTTGCAGAAAGATGATCTTGGATTTTCGTAGTTACCAATTCCGCTACTTCTGGCCCTTTCGAAACCGCTACAACCGATGGTCCTGAACCCGAAATACCAAAACTCAAGGCGCCATGTGCTAAAGCTATTTCTTTCATTGCATAAAATTCCGGAATCAAAATAGCGCGAGAAGGTTCAATAATAACGTCCTGCATACTTCTGCTGATTAAATCATAATCTTCTTGAAATAAACCAGCTATCAAACCGGCAATATTTCCCCATTGGGTTACCGCATCTTTCAAAAGAACTTTCTCCTTAATCAACTGACGCGCATCACGTGTAGGCACATCTACTTGTGGAAAGACAATACCAGCATAGAGTTCCTTAGGAACAGGAATTTTTACAATATCCAAATCCGCACCGCCACGAACTAATGTAATACCTCCCATCAAAGCAGGAGCTACATTGTCAGCATGTCCATGCCCACAAGCCAATCGTTCCCCTTCCACACAGTATGGCATTAACTCATCCTTAGTCAGTGGATTGTTAAGCAAAGCATTTATTGCAAACAAACCCGCCACCGTACTCGCTGAACTCGAACCTAATCCCGAACCAATGGGCATATGCTTGATTAATTCAATTTCTACCCCTATATCCTGCAAAATACCCAAATCATTCAATAGCATTTTCACGCAAGCGCTTACCGTATTTCGATCAGCATCAAGCGGCAATCTGCCTCCGTCCCCAACTATGGAACGAATACGAACACCAGGTTCGGCGACACGGTACATTTTAACTTCGTCACCAGGTTCATCAACCGCAAACCCTAATATATCGAAGCCGCATATCATATTAGCTACTGTTGCAGGTGCAAATACGCGAACCTTATCTAAGATTGTATTAAAATCTATCTTTTTGTCCTTTAAATTATGTTGATAAACAGGCATATTATCTGTTTTAGTTCTTTCCACTTATTTTGCTCCTACGTTTACCAAATCAGCAAACACACCTCCTGCGGTTACTTCCGCACCAGCTCCAGGACCTTTTACTACTAATGGGCGTTCTTTATAGCGTTCTGTTGTGAATGAGATAATATTATCACTTCCCGACAACGCATAGAATGGATGTGTCTCATCTACCATTTGCATAGAGATAGAAACTTTTCCATCCTCCAATTTACCAATGTAACGAATTACTTTATTTTCTGAAGCTGCTTTATCTTTTAGGTCATTGAAATATTGGTCAGCTTTTAACAATTCCGTATAGAATTCATCTACTGAAGCGGCCTGCAAACATGATTCTGGTAAGATAGCACCCAAATCAACATCAGAAGCTTCAATCACATGCCCTGCATCACGAGCTAAGATAAGCATCTTACGCATAAAATCTACACCTCCCAAATCATCGCGAGGATCTGGTTCTGTATAGCCTAAAGCTTGTGCATTTTTTACTACATCATAGAAAGAAGCATCTCCTACGAAATTGTTAAAGATATAAGAAATCGTACCAGAAAGGATAGCTTCTATTTTTATGATTCTGTCACCACTCAACATCAAATCTTTCAATACACGTACTATTGGTAAACCTGCTCCAACATTAGTTTCGTAGAAGAAATCTACACCGTGTTTACGTGCTGTGTCGCGCAACAATTTATAGTTAGCATATTCACCCGAATTGGCAATTTTATTACAAGTGACAATAGAAATATTAGATTTGAAAATATCCACATAATAGGTAGCAGGTAATTTGCTGGCTGTATTATCTATGAAGACTGCATTTGGCAAGTTCATGTTTTTCATGATCTCAACAAAGCTAGACAAATCCGCCACCTGACCTTTGCTATCCAATGCTTGAGCCCAAGAATCCAAATCAATTCCATTGGCATCAAAATACATTTTACGGGAATTAGCAACACCAACAACTTTGATTTCTAAATCATTTTTCTCTGATAAGAAATCATGCTGCTCAGCCAGCTGTCTAAATAAAGTAGAGCCGATATTACCAGTACCCAAGTTAAATACGTGCAGCGTTTTTTTCAATTCTGCAAAGAAAGCATCATGAACTGCATTCAAGGCTTTAGCCAAATCATCTTTTGAGATAATTACGGAGATGTTGAATTCAGAAGAACCTTGTGCTATTGCGCGTACATTAATACCATTACGTCCTAACGCAGCGAACAAACGTCCTGACATACCAGGTGTACGTTTCATATTTTCACCTACGATTGCCAATACCGAAAGATTCGTTTCTACTTCTGGCATTACCAATTTATTGGCTTCCAATTCCAATTCGAATTCCGAAGAAATCAACTTCAGTGCTCTTTCTGCATCGCTAGGATTTACTGCAAACGTAATACTATGTTCGGATGAAGACTGCGTTATTAACACCACATTGATCTGCTCGCGAGCTAATAAAGTAAATAAACGGCCTGAAAATCCTGATTTGCCAATCATTCCAGAACCTGAAAGATTGATGATAGAAATATCAGAGATGGACGAAATACCTTTAATTGGATATTGTGTACAATCTGATTCGAACTGAATAATCGTACCTGGAAATTCTGGTTCAAAAGTATTGCGAATCGCAATAGGAATACGTTTCAAAAATGCCGGGATCATCGTCGGTGGGTAGATTACTTTCGCGCCGAAATAGGACAATTCCATCGCCTCTGTATAAGATAATACAGGCAGAGAGAATGCTTTTTTCACTATCCGTGGATCCGCCGTCAACATACCATTTACATCGGTCCATATCTCGATTACCGAAGCATTCAATACCGATCCAAAAATTGCAGCAGTATAATCCGAACCTCCACGGCCTAAGGTAGTCACACGACCAGCTTCATTTGATCCAATGAAACCCGTCACAAACATCAATTTATCTGCATGCGAATGATTCAAAGAATTGATCAACGAATTGGTTAATTCTTCATTCAAATGCGCATTTCCAAAATTTGAATCTGTTTTCACATAATGTGATGCATCTACGTATATAGCTTCGGGAATGTATTGTTCCATGATTTTAGAAACCATATAGTTGGAGAAGCGCTCACCAAATGAAATAATCAAATCTTTACTTTGCAAGCTTAACTCCTTCAACGCATAAACACCTTGCAAAATTTCTTCTAACTCATTAAGCATCAACTTCAGTTTGGTGAAAACTGGATTTTGATACTTAATTGCAATAAGTTGTTTTACAACTTCGAAGTGCTTTTCCTCTAACAATTTAATGTCTTCGGTGAAAGATTTGCGGTCAGCAGCATTTTCAGCCATTTTTGTCAATAAGTTGGTCACTCCAGACATTGCTGATAATACCACCAAAGGCTTTTCTCCCTTTTCATAAGAAGACTTTACAATCTCTAATACAGATTTGATACTTTCTACTGTTCCTACAGATGTTCCGCCAAATTTTAGAACTTTCATTGGGTTTATTTAATATATGTTTAGTTTGTTATAATAGTCTACCAACAAAAAAAGCCCTCCTCTCTTTCGGAGGAAGGCTTCTTTATATTTACACTCAATTGTACACACAAGTTACTTCCTCCGAGAATATCCCCCCGTAGTAATAATAATTGTTGAAATAATTGAGTTATTAATTTTCATATTTTTTAAATCTGCGTCTAAGATAGAATTATTTTGACATTAAAATCAAATTTATTTTAAAAAAATCACAAAAACCGCTGTTACAATCGATAGAAGCGCATCTATCTTTGCGTATTTATACTCTATACCAGGTACTTATATCTTAAAAAGTGTTAAGAAACTGTTAAAAATACTTAAATTTGTTTGGATAGTACGCACGTATCTATTATCTTCGTATTATCTGCTCCCTGGAAAAGAGTAGATCGAAGGAAAGTTGTAAATAAAAAAAAGCGATTTAATGAACACAAAAAAACTAATAGCGTCAATGCTATTTATAGGCTTTTGTCTAGTGTCGCAAGCACAAACTACCAAAAAGAACAATGAGCAAGATAACCTTGCTAAAGAGTATTTCTCGCAAATCATGGGCGTAGCGGTAAATGCTACAACTAATACAAAACTTTATCAATTTGTATATGATTGGTTAGGCACACCTTACAGATTAGGTGGTGACTCTAAAAGAGGAATTGACTGTTCTAAATTCTCCCTTGCAGTTTACGAAAATGTATTTAATACAACCATTGGTTTTAACAGCAGAAATCAATATGCTAACGTAACACCTGTTAGCCGTAAAGATTTACAAGCAGGAGATTTGGTATTTTTCAAAATCAGAAGCAAAAACATTACACACGTAGGTGTATATCTTGGTGATGATAAATTTGCGCACGCCTCTTCAAGTAAAGGCGTAATGGTAAGTAATCTTAACGAAGCGTATTGGAAACGTTATTATTATAATGGCGGACGCCCAAAACCAGAAGATTCGCACACTATGACTGCTGATGCGTCATCTTTTAAAGAAGATAAATAATTAGCAAAAATTAACTATATTAGAAAGTCCGAATGATACTACGCATTCGGACTTTTTATTTATTTTTGTTCCATCAGATTTGAATTTATGTCAACAAAAAGAACCCTTATACTTAATAAAGAACAAATACTTCAAAAGTCAAAGCGTATTGCTTATCAAATCTTAGAAGATAATTTCGACGAAAGTCATATTGTATTGGTCGGTATTGCAGATAGAGGATATGTATTTGCTCAACGCCTACAAAAAATCCTACAAGGCTTCGCTCCAGACAAAGAGATTGAATTGGTAAAAGTCTCAATTAATAAAGTAAAAAGATCATTAGAAGCTTCCACAGACTTACCTATTGAAACCGCTAAAGACAAGGCTGTAATTGTCGTAGACGATGTATTGAATAGCGGAAGAACGTTAGCTTATGCTTTGGGCGCTTTCATAAATGTACCATTAAAGAAAATGCGCACTGCAGTATTGATTGATCGCAGTCACCCACAATTCCCTGTACACAGCGATTTCTATGGTCAGAAGCTTTCGACTATTTTGAAAGAAAATGTAGAAGTGTATTTAGAAGAATTCGATAAACAAGAAGATGCTGCATGGTTAGCATAATAAATTAAGAAAGGGTTAATCAACAACGATTAACCCTTTCTTATTTTTAGCTTCATTCCTGGTTTAATTACCGAATTTTTCAAAGCATTATCTTCTTTTATCTTAGAGACTGTACTCCCTTCAAATTTTCTAGCTATGCGATCCAAAGAATCACCTTTTTGCACCACATAATAGGCAGTACGTGATTTTTCCGTTTTCACTATGCTTTTAGATACATTCTTCGCTAAAGTAGAATTAATGGGTTGAGCGACTACCAAAGAGCGACCAACAACCAAACTGTTGTTTTTTAAACCATTCCACGCCTTTAAATTCTGGACAGTTACACCAAATTTCTTGGACAAACTTGACAATGTTTCACCTTTACGTACTTTGTACTTTTGAGAAACATTAGCTAATTGCATTTCAGGTTCCTCTTTGATTGCCAATTGAATAGAAGATGGCGCATGTAATGCTACATACAATAAACTATCATTCAGTTGAGGAGTAACTGGAATAAACAACCGTTTTGGCTTATCTACTGTACCATTAATGACATCTTTTTTATATGCTGGATTGTAATGTTTAATATGGGAAACTTCCACATTAACAGCTTCTGCAATATGTCGCATATTTACAGCTTTATCCACCATAACCACCCTAGTTTCAAAATCCAATTCCGTCTTCGCTGGCTCAATACCCAAAGTTGACGCATTACTCAGTACATAGGTCATTGCTACATATTTTGGGATATAGTTTTGGGTTTCTTTTGGTAAATAAGGTGACAATTCCCAAAATGTAGGATTTGTCATACCCGAACGTTGAATAGCGCGTTGCACACAGCCACGACCGCAGTTATAGGATGCTAATGCCAATAACCAATCATTGAATTGATTGTAGGATTCTTTCAAATATTTGGAAACAGCATAAGTAGCGGAATAAATATCCTTACGTTCATCTATATGCGAATTCATATCCAGATCATAAATGCGCGCCGTGGTATAAATGAACTGCCACGGCCCTACAGCCCCTGCAGACGAAACCAAATGAGGGTTCAATGAAGACTCCACTAAAGATAAATACTTCACTTCTTCAGGAATACCCATCTCGCCTAATATCTGATCATAGACCTTAAAATAGTGCTTGCTTAAACCAAGCATACGATTCATATAAGGTCTATAATTCGAAGACACGTATTTGTCAATAAAGAATTTTACTTGAGAATTGTAATCTAAGGGAATAGTCTTTACAGAAGCTTTCATGCGACGTAATGTATTTGCATCCTCTATGGATACATCCACTTTGACATCTACATTTTTCTTAATAGAATCTAATTCAACTAATAAGGCTTTATGCTCATCCATCGAGGTCGCAAAAGTTGTTTGATTATAATAATCGTCTCCGATAAGATCCTTGTAAGCGGTTTGAGCTTTAGTTATGTGTACACTGATTATGGTAGTTAATAATACGGTGTATAATGATTTTTTCATATTGTGCTAGTTTTTGGATACTAGTTGGCAATATTTAGCCAATATTGGCAAAAACACAAAGATTACATTTTTCTCGAAATGTAATCTTTGCTATTATTTTTTATTGATTATTTGTTTTTTCGTTTGTTTTGTCAGCTGGATCTTCGCGTTGTCCATCCTTAAATTCTTTCACACCTCTACCAAGACCGCGCATTAGTTCAGGAATTTTTTTACCCCCAAATAATAAAAGAACTAAAATCACGATAATGATGATTTCTTGTGTTCCTATGAATAATAAATTAGATGTATACATTTTATGTTCTTTCTTTAATTACTTATCAAATCTCTATTTTACAAATATATAGAATTAATTGTTATCCTAATGTAACTATCTTGCTAACCAAGGTGCTGGGTTAAAATCGTTAGCTCCTTGTGAAATACCGAAACTTACAATCGGTACACCGCTCTCTAAATCACGTCCTGCGGTACCAATAGTCTGACCACGACTTACCTTCTGACCACGTCTTACCGAGACAGAGCCTAAATTTGAATAGAATGTAAAATACTCCCCGTGTTTAATAACAATAACTTCTGGTAATGATGTAATAACCTCTCCGTCAAATACAGCTTTCACCGCTGCACCTTCGGTAGTCCTGATGGTAATATCAGGCTCTGATGTTGTTACGCCTTCGTTTGAAGACAAACCGTAATTACGGATAATAGTTCCTTGAGCAACCGGCCACGGTAGACGTCCTCTATTTGATTTGAAATCGGCAGACAAACGTGCAGCTTCTGGTGTAGAGCGTAGAATCTCACTATCCGTTTTCTTAGGTGTTGCTTTTTCTACTTCAGCCACTGATTTACCAGTACGTTTAGCTTCAGCTTCCGCAAGGCGTTTACGCTCTGCCTCTTCTCTACGTCTTTGTTCAGCTATTTCTCTATTGATTGCAGCACGTATCATAGCTTCCATCTTTTTCTTCTCTTGCTGCTTTTTAGTCAATTGACTTTTGAATGAACGCTCTTGCTTCACAATGCTATTCAGCTGCGATTGATGCTGTGAGCGGTCTTTACGAATGATATCCCTTTCTTTTTGTTGATCCGCCAATAGAACACGTTGAGTATTTCTATCCGCTTCCATCTGCGCAATCTTCAGCTCAATATCTTTCTTCACTTTTTCGATCTCGGCAGCTTTGGTTTTACGCGCGTCGGAGAACTGTTGCAAATATTTAATACGTTTGAAAGCTTGGTTGAAATCCTTAGAAGCAAAAATGAACATCATTTTGTTGTATCCATTTTTGTTACGAAAAGCGAACATGATCATTTTTTCATAATCTTTACGCATTTTCTCCAATTCGGCTTTTAGTTCATTTACAGACTTAGTATTTTGATTAATTTGATAAGTCAGACTATTAACCGTTCTGCTGATTACCGTAATTTTTTCTTCCCTCAGGTTTAACTGTTTGCTTAAAGCTGTCACTTCTTTCTGTGACAATAGTTTTTCCTTAGTCTTAGCCAATAATTCTTTGTTCAAACTAGCAATTTCGGAATTGATTTTTTCTAATTGCTTCTTTAATTGCGCACTGCTTTGACCAAATGACAGTTGGCTACAAAAGAAAATAAAAAATATGCTTAATAGTATTTGTCTAAAATTCATGAAAATGAGCTCAGCTTTCTCGTATTTGTACAACTTCCAAAAATAGTGATATCTAACTGACTTGCCTAATAAAAAGATTTATTTAACACGTCATTAATCCAAAACTTTATATTTAGCAGGTACCGTAAAAGGCATTTCCAATTCTTGATTAAAATCAATTTTATTGTAATTCAACACAGCAGTAACATTAATATTCGAAGTATTAAGTTTTATATTTTGATTTTGCGGAAAATTATAACCTGTTACGTCATTGAAAGAACTGTAATAAGCTTCTAAACTATTGCTACTTCCTACAGGCGTCAGGCGAATTACTTTCGGACGATATTTGTTATTCAAGCTGTATTGAAATGAAACATCATCTCTCACGCCTACGATCTGCACATCTTCCGTCGCCTGAGCAACGGTCAATTTATCTGTGCGCAACAAATCCGAAGACACATTTGCAATAAGCAAATCTTGTAAAACCCCAAAAGTCACACCAGCACCAGTATAGCGATGAATATAATTGAAAGGTTTCGCAATGTATTCACCTTGTAATTTATTCATAATCTTAACACTGTCAGGTGTTATTAGAACGCGTACTCCTTCCACATTCAAAAATGTAGCTGTCACGGAAATCCATATTGCTTTATTACGCTGAATACGCACATGCATCGTGACATCCTGATTTTCATCGCCTAATTCTACCCTTGCTTTAGCTCTTCCCGAGAAGCTATGATAATCCAAATTATTGATGAGATAATCTGCATTTTTATCAGAAGAGTTAACTGTATTTACCGCTGTATCAGAAGGCAATTTAGCTGTCTGTTTGCGTGTCCCACAACTAGTCAAAATCGCCAATCCCAATGTTATAGTTAATATTTTATTCCACATATTTTTTCTCTTTTATCTTTTGTTGAATCTTCGCAAAACTTCCTTTTGATTCGGATTTAATCTCTATATCTAATGCTTTTTGCCATTGTACAAGAGCATCCTTTTCACGATTCAACTTACTCAAAATATCACCATAATGTTCTAACAATACAGCAGATGTTTTATTTAATTTTACCGCTTCTTCTATCCATTTCAACGCTTCTTGGTATTCTCCTTGTTGGAATAAAACCCAAGCATAGGTATCCATATATGTTGCAGAATTAGGTTCAATTTCAATTGATCTTTTAGAAAAATCAGCAGCTTTTTCCAAATCCTTTTTGCGTACCGCCAAATAATAAGCATAATTATTCAAAGCCGACACGTTCAGACTATCTAAAGCTATAGCTTCATCGTACGCTGCATCAGACATGTTTTCCATTTTTAATTCATGGTATAAATCACCTAATGAGCCATAAATCAATGAGCGCAAATAATTATTTTCATTTTCAGAATAGTTTAAAGCTGTTTCGAGCATACCCTTACTCGACTCGTAATCTTGCTTTCCAGCAAATCCTAAACTGGTGAAATACAATAATTGAGGATTATTAGGATTATATTTTAAACCTTCTAAGCCATGTTTGATTGCTTCATCTGCCTGTCCTAATCCTAAATCTGTATTGATGACTAATCGCCAAGCATTGATATAACGTGGATTAGAAGAAACTACATTTAAAAACACCGATCTCGCTTCAGCAGCATTTCCACCTTTCCAAAGCAACTCACCTTTCAAAATCTGTCCTTCTAATATATCGGGATGACGCGCTACTAATGAATTAGCTAAGAGTTGCATCTTGTCATCAGACAATATTTGCTCTTCATTCATCAGTCCCATTATAAACTTATATTTATCCCAAAAAACAACTTCAGAAGCATCGAAAGCTATCTTTAAAGCTGTATACATAGGCTCTGTCTTCCCCATGTTTTTATAAGTGTCCGCCAAGTCCAGATAAAGGCTTTTATCATTAGTACGTTTGATTCCGCGTTCGATAACCGCTAATGCTTCTTTAGGTTTATTTTCATTAGCATGTATATAACCTAAATAACCGTACACATCAGGAATCATTGTCTTACCATCTAACTTTGTTAATATTTTCTTAGCAGAAGTAAAGTCTTTCGAATTAATATATACTTCCGACATGACCAAATGCAAAGTATCTGAGGGATTCGCTGAGGTTAATTTCCCATATAATTTCTGTGCTTGATCCAATTGTTTATTTTCCGCATATAAAATCAACAATTCACGGTTCAAACCTTCGTGTTCAGGATATTTCACTTTTAAGTCTTGAAGTAATTCAATTCCTTTAGCCAGATCTTTTTTTGATTTATATAACTCTAAAAGATGATTTGCGTAAAACATATGTTTACTTTTATCATACGCTAATGCCGCATTTTGCACCGCTTCATCATAGTTTCCCCTCTGCCCAAGAATCAAAGATTTTGCATAATAAATATCAGCTACCTCAGGATATTTAGCTGTAATATCATCTAATAGTTGTAATCCTTCTTGAAATCTACCTTCTCTTAATTTTGCTTCTACCGCTTTTAATTCTTCACGATATGCTACTTCTGACTCCGTCTGTGCCTGTACTATTAATGTTGTACAAATGCAAACAAGCAGCATCAAGTATTTTCGAAAGCTATATATTAATTGTTTATTCATCATAAAATAATAAAAATTCATCGTGTTCTCGCTAAACATACTAATGTAGCATTCTAGTCTTACAAAAGAGTAAATTCTAAACTATAAGTTTAAATGCTAAAAACTTAAAAAAAGTTAAAAAATATTTTAGTGTAAAGATGTTTTATAATTGAAAATAAAATTATTACCTTTGCAGTCCGATTGTAGTGATTACAATCATTAAAACATTATTAATTAATTAAATAAAAGCAAGTGAATACGTTAAGTTACAAAACTGTCTCTGCCAACAAAAACACCGTTAACAAAGAATGGATCGTTGTTGACGCTGAAGGCGAGATCTTGGGACGCTTGGCAAGCGAAATTGCAAAAGTAATTCGTGGAAAACACAAGCCAACATTTACCCCACACGTAGACTGCGGAGATAACGTGATCGTTATTAATGCAGACAAGGTTAAGTTGACTGGAAACAAATTAGGCGACAAAACATATGTTCGCTATACAGGCTACCCAGGTGGTCAAAGATTTGTATCTCCAAAAGAATTATTGGCTAAACACCCTGAGCGCATCATCGAAAAAGCGGTACGTGGTATGTTACCTAAAAACCGTTTAGGTCGTCAGTTATTCAAAAACCTTTTTGTTTATGCTGGTACTGAGCACAAACACGAAGCGCAAAATCCAAAACCAGTTAAATTTTAAGGAGAACAAACATGTCAACAACTAACACTTCAGGAAGAAGAAAAACTGCTGTTGCTCGTATCTACTTAGGAGCAGGTAGCGGAAACATTACCGTAAACGGTAAAGACTACAAAGAATATTTCCCAACATTGCCATTGCAATACATCGCTACTCAATCTTTATTAGTAGCGGAGTCATTAGCAAATTTTGATGTGAAAGTTAACGTTCAAGGTGGTGGAGTTAAAGGTCAAGCAGAAGCTGTGCGTTTAGCAATCGCTAAAGCATTAGTAGAGCTTAACCCAGAAGTAAAACCAGCTTTACGTGCTAAAGGTTTAATGACTCGTGATGACCGTATGGTTGAGCGTAAAAAACCAGGACGTCGTAAAGCACGTAGAAGATTCCAATTCAGTAAACGTTAATCAAAGGAGGAACACAAAATGGCAAGAACTACTTATCAAGATTTATTGGATGCAGGTGTTCACTTCGGTCACCTTACTCGTAAATGGGATCCGAAAATGGCTAAGTACATTTTCATGGAACGCAACGGTATCCACATCATTGACTTGAACAAAACTCTTACGAAATTAGAAGAAGCTGCTTCAGCTATCAAACAAATCGTAAAATCGGGTCGCAAAGTTTTATTCGTAGCTACGAAAAAACAAGCTAAAGAAATCATCGCTCAACAAGCTAAGGCTGTTAACATGCCTTACGTTACTGAACGTTGGTTAGGTGGTATGCTTACAAACTTCGCAACAGTTCGTAAGTCTATCAAAAAAATGTCTAACATTGACAAAATGCAAAAAGATGGTACATTCGATGTATTATCTAAAAAAGAAAAATTGATGATTCAACGTGAGCGCGTTAAGTTAGAAGCACTTTTGGGTGGTATCGCTGACTTAAACCGTTTGCCAGCTGCTTTATTCATCATCGATGTGAAAAAAGAACACATCGCTGTGGCTGAAGCTATCAAATTGAACATCCCTACTTTTGCAATGGTAGATACAAACTCTGATCCTACTAACATCGACTTCCCTATCCCAGCTAATGATGATGCTACTAAATCTATTAGCCTTATCGCTGGTATCATAGGTCAAGCGATCGTAGAAGGTTTAGAGGAGCGTAAACGCGACAAAGAAGAAGATGCGGAAAAAGAAGCTGCTGCTGCTAAAGCTGCAGTAGATAATGGAGATGCTGATGCAACTTCAGGAAAACGCACTCGTAAAGCAAAAGACGTAGAATAATATTCTATATATAAAGCCGGATAGACAAGTGTAGGTTTCTGGAAGTTTGCTTCCTTACCCACGCACGTCTTTCCGGTTTTTTTGTTAAAAAGAACCAAAAAACTTAACAATAGCTCATCGCTTTGTTAATGACAACATTGTAATTTTATTAAAAAAGAAAATATCATGTCAGTACAAATTTCTGCATCAGATGTAAACAAATTGCGTCAACAAACAGGCGCAGGTATGATGGATTGTAAAAAAGCTTTAGTAGAATCTAACGGAGACTTCGAAGCTGCTGTTGACTACTTACGTAAAAAAGGTGCTAAAGTAGCTGCTAGCCGTCAAGACCGTGATTCTAACGAAGGTGTTATCATCGCTAAAGCTTCAGCTGATGGTAAAACTGGTATCGTAGTAGAAGTAAACTGTGAAACTGACTTCGTAGCTAAAAACGCTGATTTCGTAGCTTTCGCTGACAAAATCGCTGAAGTAGCTTTAACTAGCACTCCTGCTTCTTTAGAAGAATTAAAAGCTTTAACAGTTGATGGTAAAGTAATTTCAGAAGCATTAATCGAGCAAACTGGTGTTATCGGTGAGAAAATCGATGTTTCTAAATACGAAATCGTAACTGGTGAGAAAGTTGTTGCTTACATTCACGGTAATTACCGTTTAGGTGTATTAGTAGGTCTTTCTGCTGCTGTAGAAGGTGCTGAAGAAGCTGGTAAAGACGTAGCAATGCAAATCGCTGCGATGAACCCAATCGCTATCGATAAAGATGGTGTTGATCAACACACTATCGAGCGTGAAATCGCTATCGCTAAAGAACAAATCATCGCTGAAGGTAAACCAGCTGAAATGGCTGAGAAAATTGCTCAAGGTAAATTGAACAAATTCTTCAAAGATACTACTTTATTGAACCAAGAGTTCGTTAAAGATTCTTCTAAAAATATCGCTCAATTCTTAGATTCAGTATCTAAAGGATTAACTGTTACTGCTTTCAAACGCGTACAATTAGGAGCATAATTTTAGTATTAAGTACTAAATTTAGATATAGAAAAGCCTTGCTTAGATGATAAGCAAGGCTTTTGTCATTTTAAGATTTGTCTACTTTCCTTTGATAAATAAACTCCATTACGAATTACGACACCAACAGTCATTTTCACATTTATAGGATATCCGAGTATTTTATATGGCTTCGTTGACTTTGTAAGTAAGATTCTTTTAATCTCAACGATAAGGTCTTTATATACATCTTTTCCCCAAGAATTATACTCAACAGATCTTACTGCCCCATTCCTATCTATAATTACATCAAAAAATAACTTGGGAATCCCCGACTTGTGGATTGCTGTATTTCTAGTGAAATTTATGGCATCTATTACAAGACTTTGATCTACACTTGAAGATGAATATGTTTGATCCACCAAAAATTTATCTTTTGGTAAAACAATAGTAACTGTATCCAAAAAGACTGATACTGCTTGCCAAAATTTTAATGAATCTATCCGCTCACTATTATTGTTATGATACTGTATAATTTCGCTTAGATTTTCTACTAGCCTATCGTGTACTACATAATCCTTCAGTAATAAATTATCGGAAATATAAATTTCACAGTTAGGAATCTCTTTGCCTACTGGGTTTAAAACACATTTTCTAATAAGACCTACATTTGCATGAAATTCATACAAAATCATTGAACTATCTTTTGAAATTAAACGTATAAATTCATTTCCTGTTGAAAAATAAAATTGAAGATCTGAAACATGACTATCATTATTTGTAATCGATTTATTATCCATATTACATGATAATAGTAGAGGAATAAATAATACTAAAATTAATATTCTCATATTTTATAGAATTGATTAAATAGATGATGCCATCCGTAATCAGATTCCATAACAATTACATAATTACAGAGGAAACACTACCGCTTCCATTGAATTCTTGGAAATGGATCGAAAACAAGCCCGGTAAACAATTGGAATCCGCTATCCACGAAGCGATAATTGTAATTATCGTGACCATATATTCCAGAAACATATAAACCGAGATTATTGTGGAAATACACTGTCCCTGTTAAATCTGTCCGGAAAGGATTAACATATGAATGAGGTTTATGGATTAAATTGAAATTTAAAGCTACTTGATAACGATCAAAACTCCAATCTGACATTTCATCTTCATCTTTATTAAACATCTTCATAAAATCACCACCCAATTTGAAGCGATTTTTTCCATATATTTTGATGTCATTTTCTGTGTAACCTCCAATATCGGGAAGTATCCACAATATTCGATCATGAAAACGATTGTATCCAAATTGTACAGAGAAAGAAGATTTAGGCCTATTATTACCCGTCAATTCGCCCAAAGCCTGTATGTATTTGACATTTAATTCCGTAAAATTAGTGGAGAAATTCCCACTGTAACGATTAATCATAGCAGATAAGTCGGAATCCTTATTTATCTTATCATATAAGGCTTCTGCTTCCGGAGTACCATCTGCCAAATTAGGATCAAAAGCACTTCGATCCTGACCATTTGAATAATGTCCAGATTCAACAGCTAAAGCTACAAAAGCATTATTTATAGACTTCAGTCGTCGAAGTTGCTGATAAGCGATTCCAATATGGTATGAAGGCATACGCACAGGTTTGCTATTGTCATGATACATCCGTATTTGTGGCTTGAAATGAAGATATAAGGCCGAAGTTTTATTCTTATCGTTTTCTAAATCTTCCTGTATAGTATTAAAGAATGCCAATCGAACTATTGGATTCGCCTCAAACAATATTTTTTCTATCTCCGGAACCATGCTCGTCTTATAGCCGACATTAGCACTCTCTCCAATTGGATAGACATTCCGAAGAACGCCTTGTGCTTTGGTATTCAAAATACTGGAGATAAACACAATTACCAAAAGTAACTTTTTCATAGCCAATTAATTTTCTTCTACAATCTCTTTAATTTTTTCAAAATCATGATCAGAAAGCCCATTTACCAGAGCTTTCGATCCTGATTTCCGATTAACAAATACAAGAAGATAATTAATGCCTTCTGACTTTAATTCTTTATCAAAATCATCTCGAAATTTATTATCACAACTTATTAAAAAAGTTCCAGCAACTTCAACATACATCATCTCGTACATAGCAAGAAAACTACGGATGTATGCAAGGTGTAGGGATGTGACATCTATTGTTGCCAAAAACAAATACTTCGTTTTGACAGCTTGGTTGGTCTGTTTTTTACTCATAACAAATAATTAGTTAGTGTGGTTAATTGTACTAGAGAAGTACAATTACCTATACACAACACAAACTATATAGAAAATTGTTTTAAGTAAAACAAAAAAAAATAAATTTTAATGTAGTTTAAAAATTTATTTCAACTTTAATTTCAATTGATGCATTCCAGCTTCCAACTTAATTTCTCTTTCACCTTCTATATTATTGGGTGCATAAAAAGTTGCAGATGAATTGGCAGGAATGGTGATATCGTAAGTAATAGATTTTTTGTTTTTCCTCCAATTAGAAATAATCTTCCCATAAGGCGACTCATGAAACACTTTCGAATGTTCTAATCCTTTTGGAAAAATAGGTTTCAATAAAATATGTTTAAATCCTGGTTGCGTAGGATCTGGAAGAATACCACCAATAGATTTAAAGAACCACCCTCCTATTTCACCAAACATCATGTGGTTGTCCGAAATATCTCTTTTGGCATCTAAATCCCAATTTTCTAACAAGGTAGTCGCTCCATTAACAGCCCACCATCCCCACGAAGGATAGGTATTTTGTACCGCAACTTTATAAGCGGATTCACTATAACCATTATTGTTTAAAGCGTTAAGTAATGCCTTTGCTCCTAATACCCCAACATCCAAATGGAAATTCGTTTCAACTACCTTTCTATTGAGATTAGCAGCAACTTTACTAATCATGTCAACAGGTACTACGCCCCAGTGTAATGGCACACTCAATTCTGTCTGTGTTCCAGATGCATAGACACCTGTTTGTCTATTTAAGAATTTGTCATTTATAGCCTTTTTGATCTTCTCAGATAAGGCATAATAACGTTGATAATCTTCCTCCTTATCAAATAATTTAGCTGCTTCTGCCAAAATCTTAGCATCTACATAAAAATAAACCGAAGAAGTTAGTTCTAAATTAGAAGTGGACTTTACAGGCACCCAATCACCGCGTCCAAAGGTTGTTAAGCCTTTCACACTTATTCCTTCTACATAATCTACATATCGCTTAATATTCTCATAACAATCTTGCAACAACTTACTATCCCCATAAAACTGATAAATTTCCCATGGAATAATAGCAATGGTACTGGTCCAATCCAAACCGTTAGCAGCACCGTATCCCCAACCACCTGTTGGAATAATATCAGGCAATACGCCATTTGGTTGCTGTTCATCACGGTGATCAGCTAACCATTTTTCATAAACTGTAATACCATCGTAGTTGTAAAGAGCTGTTTCTATAGCCAAATGTCCATCTCCTGTCCAACCATTCTTTTCACGCTGTGGACAATCAGTAGGATAACCCATTAAATTGGATAAATAGGCATTATTGGTGATGCGCCAAAGATCATTTATAAGCGAATAAGAAGTATTTACATTTCCTTTGGGAAGAACATCACTATGGACAAAATAAGCAGTAAGACTGGATTCATCGATTTCTATAGGCTCGCTACTGGTAACCTCAACATACCTAAAACCTTTGTAATTAAACTTGGGCATAAATTCATCTTCTTTAGTACCGCTTAGTATTAAGATGTCAGTCTGGAAAGGATCTTTTTCTTTATCACCTAAATAGTAGACATCTATATTAGAAAGGTCCAAACGACCATTTTTATCAAGACGCTCACTATGCGTTATATGAAGCTCTGTTCCTGATTTACCCTTTACTTTTATTTTGGTGACCCCAGCCATATTTTGCCCCATATCGTAGATGTATGTAAAAACATCAATTTTTCTAAAGCTTATAGGTTTATATTCTTTTACCAATCGAATAGGGGCTATTTGTTGGGCTACTATATTACCAGAAGGCACACTTCTGTACCGAACTCCTTCCCATTTCGAATCATCGAAGTCCGGCAGATCCCAACCTTTCTGTTCAAGCCGTGCGTCATAATGTTCTCCTGTATAAATACTATTAGAAATAATCGGACCAGAGGAAGTTTTCCAATCACGTTCGGTAACTAATGTTTCTATTGTACCATCTTCATATTGAATACGCAGATCCATAGCAAAAGTAGGTCTTCCACGCCAAGGTGCTTGGTGAAAATCCCAAACCGCCAAAGGTTGATGATTATACCATCCATTTCCTAATACTACCCCAACAGCATTTTTTCCAGATTGTAGATGAGCCGTAACATCATGCGTCACATACAATGTTCTTCTGTCAAATCGCGTATACATTGGATCTAAAAAATGATCTCCTACACGCTTTCCATTGATTGACAGTTCATACAATCCAGCTACAGCTATATATGCCCGAGCAGATTTAATCTTTTTACTCGTTGAAAATTCCTTTCTAAAATAAGGCGCAGGTCGATGATGAATATCTTTGTGATCACTAATCCAGCTTCCCTTCCAGTTGTTCATTCCCATCATTCCTTTTTCAAATGAAGCGATTTCTGAACTGTGAGCTACTTGGTCTTTATCCCAAACTATAACTTTCCAATAGTAGTGTGTTAGAGCCTCTAATTTTTTGCCTGAATATGAAACTAATATAGCGGATTGGTTTATTTTCCCACTATCCCAATAATCAGCAATACCTTGAGTCAAAGCGCTTGAATCTATGCTAACTAATATTTGATAAGCCTTCTGAATAGCACCGTTTCTATTGTCTTGTATTTTCCACGAAAATCTCGGGTTCATAGCATCAATTCCTATTGGATTTGTAAGATGTTCGACTTTTAAATCAATTGGCTTACCATTAGTTTGAATGATACTTGCTCCAAGATTGAAGCTAACTAGAAAAAGTAGTATAGATAACAGTGTTTTCATAACCAGGTATGGATTAGCAATTAAGCCTCGGATAGAAAGATCTTCAAAAACTTAACCATCAGAAAGATAAGGATTTTTACGCATCGATATTTAATATTTTTGTATCAATATAATGTCTTTAAATCTCATACGTATAAAGTAAGAGTAAAGCATATAA
>NZ_JAAKGQ010000034.1:0-38523 GCF_011043515.1 Sphingobacterium sp. SGL-16
TTGTTAGATCAAAATAACAAAGTCTTATTAAAGGATACCGATTTGCCTAAATTATTAACGTATTTGAGAACGTTTGATACAAAATAAAAAAGCACGATTTGCATCGTGCTTTTTCTTCTAATTATTTTTATATTAAAATCTTTCGAATTGAGAGAAGAAGAAGTTACCTTCGATTTCTGCATTTTCGTTAGAATCTGATCCGTGGATAGCGTTAGCATCAATAGATTTTGCGTATTTGTTACGGATAGTACCTTCAGCAGCATCAGCAGGATTAGTCGCACCGATCAATGTACGGAAGTCTTCAACAGCATTGTCTTTTTCTAAGATAGCAGCAACGATAGGACCTGAAGTCATAAAGCTTACTAATTCACCATAGAAAGGTCTTTCTTTGTGTACTGCGTAGAAGTTACCAGCAGTTTCAGTAGATAACTGAATATATTTCATTGCTACGATTTTGAAACCGCCTGCAATAATGTCGTTTAAAATAGCACCGATGTGACCATTAGCTACTGCATCTGGTTTGATCATCGTGAAAGTTCTGTTAGTTGCCATAACGTATTATCAATAAATTTTTTGCAAAGGTACAGAAAAAGGAAAAATTATAAAGAAATATTAAAATGAATCTTCCAAATGCGTTATTGTATATATTTTACCTACCAAATCTTATTACTAACTTTGTGATATGTCAAAAAATCTGCAAGTTACAATTGATAAGGATTCGGGCTTTTGTTTTGGAGTAGTCTATGCCATTGATATGGCTGAAGAAATTCTTGAGCAGGATGGTTATTTGTATTGCTTGGGTGATATTGTCCACAATGATGAAGAAGTTGCTCGTTTAAAGGCAAAAGGTTTGAGAATCATTAATCATGATGCTTTACCGTCATTACAGAATGAAAAAGTGCTTATCCGTGCTCACGGTGAAGCGCCAGAAACTTACAAAATCGCACTTGAAAATAACATCACGTTAATTGATGCTTCTTGTCCTGTAGTGCTGAAATTACAGAATAGGATAAAAACTTCGTATGATGAGGATGAAAAAATCCTGATTTTCGGAAAACATGGCCATGCAGAGGTTATCGGATTGCAGGGGCAAACTAATAATGAAGCTATTGTTTTTCAAGATATAGATGAATTAAATAAAATTGAACTCCCAAGTTCATTTACCTTATATAGTCAAACGACCAAAAGTGTTGATAAATTCTATGCTATAAAGGATGAATTGATAAAGCGTGGATATGATGTTAAGGCAAATGATACAATTTGTCGTCAAGTGTCTAATCGATATGAAGATTTGAATGATTTTGCTCGAGGTTATGACAAAATAGTTTTTGTGTCAGGTAAGAAATCCTCTAATGGTAAAGTGCTTTATGATGTATGTAAAGCTGCCAATCCAAATTCTTATTTTATCTCGGGATCAGACGAGTTAGATTCTTCCAATTTTAATGAAGGAGAGACTATAGGTATTTGCGGAGCTACGTCTACTCCTATGTGGTTGATGAAAGAAGTGAAGGAAGCACTTGAGCAATTCTAATACTAGTCATGTTTTTATCATTTTCGATAGCCTACGAAGGGCTGATATAAATTTTGTTTATTTTTGTGCCAATGAATAATCAAAGAAAAAAAGGTGTTTTATTGGTGCAATTAGGGACACCTGATGCCCCTTCTGCTCCAGAGGTTAGAAAGTATTTAACAGAGTTTTTGATGGATGGTCGTGTCATCGATATTCCTGTATTGGGAAGAAATCTGTTGGTAAAGGCTGTCATCGTGCCAAAGCGAGCTGCAAAATCTGCCGAAACTTATGCTACAATCTGGGATGAGGTAAACGGCTCCCCTTTGATGTATTATTCAAAACTCCAACAACAAATGCTTCAAGAGCAATTAGGAGAGGAATATCACGTGGAGCTAGCTATGCGTTACCAAAATCCTTCTATTTCATCCGTATTGAAAAAAATGGAAGGGATGTTTTTGGAAAGCATTAAAGTGATTCCATTATTCCCACAGTATGCCTCTGCTACATCGGGCTCGGTAATTGACAAAGTGATGGAGATTATGCGCACCTGGCAATATATTCCTAAAGTGTCTTTTGTAAGTAGTTTTTGTGAAGATGATTTAATGATCGAAACCTATGCTGAACATGGTATGCGACATGATGTGGATTCATTTGATCACATATTGTTTAGTTATCATGGACTTCCAGTTCGTCAGTTGGGAAAAGTTGATCCTACAGGAGGATTAAAATGTCCGGATACGGGTTGCGATGCCTGCAAAAAAGCCACAAATCCATTCTGTTATTTATCCCAATGTTATGCCACATCTAGAGCTATAGCAGCTAAAATTGGTATCTCAGAAGATAAATATACAGTTTGTTTTCAGTCTCGTTTGGGTAAAACTCCTTGGATTCAGCCCTACACATCTGATGCCTTGCATGATTTAGCAAACAAAGGCGTTAAGAAATTGTTAGTGTTTAGCCCTGCCTTTGTTTCGGATTGTATCGAGACGCTGGATGAAATACAGGTTGAATATGCCAATGAATTTAAAGAGTTAGGTGGAGAAAAAGTCGTGATGGTGGAAAGTTTAAATGATGATCCGAGATGGATCCAATCACTTAAGAGATTGGTTCTTTCTAATTAATATTCTGTGATGCTAATATTCAATGCTATTCTATTATTTATTTTAGATTTCTATATTTTTTTTGCTCTACGATCTACTAAAATTGATTTTGTAAAACAAAAATGGTTTGCTTATATATGGTGGGGGTATTCTATTGCGCTGTATATAGGCCTGTTTATTTCCTTTAAGTTCAGTATACCTTTAGCATATCGATCTATAATACTTGTAGCCTTCTTTATGACTGCTGTTAGTAAATTTATTTATGTAATTATATTATTATTAGATGATTTGCGTAGAGGTGGGGTATGGATTTCTAGATTAGTAAATATTAAGAAAGAGAAATCGGTTGAGGAGAATATTGAAGAATTAGAAAAGCCTTTACCTGAAAAAAACGAAGATGCTATATCGCGATCAGAATTTCTTCTTAAATCCGGAATAGTGATAGCTTCATTGCCTATATTTCCATTGGCTTGGGGTGTCTTGTCGTCGCCTTATGATTATCAAATTCGAAGACAAAAGTTAATCTTACCTAATTTGCCAAAAGCTTTTCATGGCCTTAAATTAGCACAGATATCAGATATTCACTCTGGATCTTTCTATAATAGAAAGGCAGTATTGGGAGGAGTTGAAATGTTGTTGGGTGAAAAACCTGATATGATATTCTTTACTGGAGATTTGGTAAATAATGTTGCAAGTGAAATGCGTGATTATCAAGATATTTTTTCCAAACTTCATGCCGACTTAGGAGTATTTTCAGTACTGGGTAACCACGATTATGGGGATTACTATTATGGTAAAGAGGATAGTCAAGCTAAGCGGAAAAATTTACAGGATGTCATAACTACACATAAGGTGATGGGGTATGATCTTTTAATGGATGAAAATAGAACTATAAAAGTAGGTAATGAAGAAATATCTATAGTTGGAGTGCAAAATTGGGGTACAGGCCGTTTTCCAAAGAAAGGTGATTTGAAAAAAGCATTGATAGGGACAGAAGATAAATCTGTTAAACTATTGCTCTCCCACGATCCCTCACATTGGAGAGCAGAAGTATTGAATACGGATGTGGATGCTATGTTTGCTGGTCATACGCACGGTATGCAATTCGGTGTTAGAGGTGAAAATTTTCAATGGAGTCCAGCTCAATATATTTATAAAGAATGGGCAGGATTATATACTGAAGGTCAAAAGCAATTGTACGTAAATGTTGGATATGGTTTCTTAGGTTATCCAGGAAGAGTTGGCATTCTACCCGAAATCACTATTTTTGAATTAATATCATCATAATCTATAGAATTAGTAATTATATACAAACAAAAATCCCTCTAAATTTTTTTAGAGGGATTTTTAAATTTATAAGGATAGTATTTCAACTATTCGTGTTAAGTTGGTGTTGACTTTATCAATATGTTTGATTGCTTTACTAAAAGGAGTGAAATTTACTTCTCCATGTATCAAACCAACCATTTCACCACGACGGCCTGCAATCAGTCCCTCTACAGCAGCAACGCCTAGACGACTTGCCAATACGCGATCCATACAAGAAGGTTTACCTCCGCGCTGAATATGTCCTAAGATGGATACACGAACATCATAGTGAGGGAAATTTTCTTTGATTTTATCTGCAACAACTAATCCGCCTTCATCATCTCCTTCGGCAACGATAATAATACGTGAGGATTTATTTTTACGTGTGCTATCCAAACGTTTCATGATAGCATTGTAATCCACTTCCAATTCAGGGATAAGCACAGCTTCAGCTCCCGTACTGATACCGGAACGTAAAGCAATAAGTCCTGAGTCGCGACCCATTACTTCAATTACAAACAGTCTATCATGAGATTCTGCCGTATCGCGAATTTTGTCGACAGCGTCAACTACAGTGTTGATTGCTGTATCATAGCCGATCGTAAAATCAGTCCCAGCTAAATCGTTGTCGATGGTACCAGGTAGACCTATGATTGGAATATCAAATTCTTCAATGAATTTAGATGCTCCTGTAAATGTACCATCACCACCAATCACTACTAATGCGTCAATGCCTAATTTTTTTATATTTTCGTAAGCTTTTTGACGGCCTTCGTATGTTCTGAATTCGTCACTACGTGCCGTTTTCAATATTGTACCACCTCGTTGGATAATATTTGCTACTGATTTAGCATCCATTGGAATGATGTCTCCATTTACAAGACCATCATATCCTCTTTTAACGCCAAACATGTTTAGACCATGATATATACCTGCACGAACTACGGCACGAATACCGGCATTCATTCCTGGGGAATCTCCACCAGATGTCAAAACTGCTATATTTTTAATTTCACCCATATATACAAATATATCAATATCGGCCTAAAATTTATTGTTTAAATATTTTTATTTGCTTGATTCTT
The DNA here is from genome assembly GCF_011043515.1 of Sphingobacterium sp. SGL-16. Lineage (NCBI taxonomy): Bacteria > Pseudomonadati > Bacteroidota > Sphingobacteriia > Sphingobacteriales > Sphingobacteriaceae > Sphingobacterium > Sphingobacterium sp. SGL-16. The sequence continues at coordinate 5,004 of NZ_JAAKGQ010000034.1, forward strand.
TTACTTTAAATTGATCTAGTGCAGATTGTAGAAAAGCTTCATATTTGTTGATATCATATACAGCGCCACTTGTTGGAACTAATAATTCTCCTTGAGTATCTAGTAAAGCATACAACGGTTGTGAATTGCTCTCGAATCTGGTGATTTGCAAGTCTGCATTGCGTTTGCTGACTGTATTGACGTTCTTTCCTGTTTTTGGGGAAATATAATGTTCACTTTCTGGCAGCGTCAAGACTTTATCATCTACATACAATTCCACCAAAATAAACTCCGTATTGATTAAGTTTTTGATTTTAGGCGAGCTCCACACTTCAGCCTCCATCTTGCGGCAGTTTACGCAGTTCCAGCCTGTAAAATCGACCAAAAGAGGTTTGTTTTGTTCTTTAGCAGCGGCTAAAGCTTCTTCGTAATCGTAATAAGGATCCATGCCTTTTATCGTTGCTTTGCTATGGAAATAGGTGTAATGCTTGCGCAAAGAAGCATCAGCATGTGCTGTAGTGTTTGAGGATGTAATACCTGAAGTAAGATCAAAGTCCTGCGTTCCTACAGGAGGCAAGAAAGCTGAAATGGCTTTCAATGGTGCGCCCCACATTCCCGGAATCATATAGACCACAAATGTGAAGACCAAAATGGCGATAATCGTACGCGGCACAGACAAATAATCTAATGTACTGTCGTGTGAGAATTTAATTTTGCCGATTAAATATAATCCCAGCAACCCGAAAATCACAATCCATAAAGCTAAATACACTTCTCTATCCAAGAAATTCCAGTTGTAAGCCAAGTCTACATTCGACAAGAATTTCAAAGCTAAAGCCAGTTCTAAGAATCCTAAAACCACTTTTACGCTATTTAACCATCCGCCAGATTTAGGTAATGATTTCAACATGGATGGGAACATTGCAAAAAGCACAAAAGGAATAGCTAGTGCACTAGAGAAGCCGAGCATTCCGATAGCGGGTCCCAAACGTTCTCCACGCGTAGCCGCTTCCACCAACAAAGTTCCAATAATAGGACCAGTACAGGAGAAAGAAACTACAGCTAAGCTAGCCGACATAAAGAACAATCCAACTAGTCCTCCCTTGTCGGAATTGGCATCGATTTTATTGACAAAAGAACTTGGCAAAGTAATTTCAAAAGCTCCTAAGAACGAGGTCGCAAATACCACGAGCAATAAGAAGAAGAAGAAATTGAAAATACCATTAGTGGACAGTTCGTTTAAGGCTTCCGGACCAAAAGCAATGGTAATCAACATGCCCAGAGCCACATAAATCACAATAATAAACAAGCCGTACATAAAAGCCTGAGATATAGCTTTAGAGCGAGAACCTGCTTTTTTTGTAAAGAAACTTACTGTCAAAGGTACCATTGGGAAAATGCAAGGCATAAAGAATGCTGCAAAACCGCCCAATACACCAGTAATAAATATACTCCAAAGGGAAGAATCTTCAGTCTTGGCATCGTCCGATGCAGGAGAATTCGTCTGCACCGAATCTAATTGCGTGCTGACTTGCTCTGCGCTATCCACGGGCTCACCATCCGAGAAAACGATATCAGTTGTGTCGACTAACTCCGTATTACCATCTGTAAATTCCACATCATCAAAATTGATTAATGTGTCTTGCGCAATAGTTTTATTTGAGAAACTAAAAAGTACAATGAGGAAAAAAGAAAACAAGTAGGTTTTCATTATTATAAATAGACTTTGATAAGCGGTAAAAATAAAAAAAAGGCAGTTAAAAACTGCCTTTTAAATATGTTGGTATATAAATTTTACTTTATTGCTACAGTGAAATTATATTCATCTGGTGGCAAACATTGGTTTTTATCACAAGCCATATATTCTACAGTACCACTTACTGTTGCTTGTTTGCCATTTAGCTTAACTTTTTGTTGGAAAATAACCTCATTTGTGAAATAAGGAACATTCATTTTAAATACTTCCTCGTATTTTGTTTTTGCTTTTACGCTCTCAACTGGCTTTCCGTTTAATGCAAAATCTTTAGAATTTTTGAACGTAAAAGTTGTTGGTTGTGGACCTCCGTCTCCAAAATTCTGACCGTAGATGTGCCAGCCATTTTGGATAACTGCTTTGATCAATACAACCGCTTCTTTACTATTAATTTTTTTTGAAGCTACTTGCCATTTAACAGGAGACTGAATCTGTGCGAAAGCAGCAGACATTGTCATTACTACGGCTACTAATAATAAACCTAATTTTTTCATATTATAAAATGTTCAATTTTCAATTCTGCTTTTAAGACTATTCTACGGTCTAAAAGTTTAATGCGAATTTACACTTTAAAAAAAATAAATAACAAGTAAATTATTTGTTATAATATATAAGATATACCTTTTAAATCGACTTTGTGCAGGATATTGTCGATTTTAATCTGGAGTAAACCATCGCCTTCTACTTTGATTATTTTACCTTCCACAATATTTCCTTCAAAATCGTAGGAGTGCATCTCATTTTTTCTGAATAATTTATTGTTATACTCTTCTATTAATAAATGACTGTTTTCCGATGAAAGTAAGGTATAGTGCTTTATTTGCTGTTGAATTTTTTTTACTAAATCTATGATTTCGATATGTAGATTGTAACTTTCTAAAGCAAGAGAAGTTGTTTTGTGAGAGATTTCTTCCGCAAATTCTTGTTGGAGAACATTTATTCCTATTCCAACAATACTGTTTGTTATATATTTCCCAGAGATTTTGTTTTCGATTAATATGCCAGCCACCTTTTTATTCCCGATAAGAATATCGTTTGGCCACTTTATCGAGATGTTTGGAATCTCTAAGGTCTTTAAAGTGTCATAAACCGCTAAGCTTGCTATTGTAGTTAATAGAAATTGATTAGAAATTTCTAACTTTTCGGGGGAAATCAAAAAGCTCGCTGTCAAATTTTGGTTTGGTGCGCTTTTCCATTGGTTTCCTCTTTGCCCTTTTCCAGCTGTCTGATTTTTTGTCATTATGACAGTGTACGGTTGAAGTGGCTTGACTTTTGACAATAGTTCTTTGAGATAATCATTTGTAGAAGGCAATTCTTCAAAAACAATTATGTTAGTTGGGTTAGAATCTTCAAAAAATGTGTTATTTTGCAAAGGATAAAGATTAAAATTACGCAGTAAAACTATAATATTTCTTAATGAGTAAAAAGAAAAATTCAGAATTGTCTAACAAATTGGCAGATGTTGTGGTGTTCGGCATGCAGGAAAAAAAAGCTAGTGAAATAGTGAAGATGGATATGCGCGAGGTAAATTCAACCCTTTCTGATTATTTCGTGGTTTGTAACGCTGATAGCAATGTGCAAGTCAACGCTATTGCTAAAAGTGTAGAAGATGAAGTTTATAAAGCTTTTGGTCACGATGTGTGGCACAAAGAAGGTCAAGGAAATGGTGAGTGGATTTTGTTAGATTTTGTTGATGTGGTAGTTCATATTTTCAAAACCGAAGCACGTGACCGTTATCGCTTAGAAGACCTTTGGGGCGATGCCAAAGTTGAAAATTTTAAAAGTGCTTAGTATAATTCTTAGATTAGATACGTTAAATATATAATGAAAAAAATTCCGAGTAAAAAGGTAACTCCAACCCCGCCCAAATTCAATATGATTTGGATTTACATTGCTGTGATAGCGGGTTTCTTTGCATTAAACTTCTTATATAGTAGTAATGCAACAAAGGAAATTACCTATGAAAAATTTGAAAAAGAGATGTTGCTGACAGGCGATGTCGAAAAATTAGTTGTTTATAAAAAAGGTACGGGTGATTTCGTGGAGGCTGAGGTTTACATTAAGCCAGATAAGCTTAAAAATGATCCAAAATATAAGGATGTTGCTCCAACTGATAATAAAATTGGAATTGGTGTCTCTCAAGGACCACAATTTGTATTTTCTGAAGCTTCATCCTCAATTTTAACTCAAAAATTAAAGGATTCGCAAGAGAACCTACCAGAAGGAACACCTAAAATCTTTGCACAAGGTTTTGAAGAGCGTTCGAATCCATGGGGCAGCATAATTTCATTTATTCTTCCTTTAGTTATTATTATCGCTATTTGGATGTTCTTAATGCGAAGAATGGGTAGCGGTGGTGCTGGCGGTGGTCAAATCTTCAACATCGGTAAATCGAAAGCCCAATTATTTGATAAAGAATCGCAGATAAATATTACTTTCAACGATGTTGCTGGTCTTGAAGAAGCCAAAACTGAGGTGATGGAAATCGTGGATTTCCTGAAAAATCCAAAAAAATATACTGATTTAGGGGGTAAGATTCCGAAAGGAGCATTACTTGTAGGTCCTCCGGGAACAGGTAAAACATTGTTAGCTAAAGCCGTGGCAGGGGAAGCGCAAGTTCCTTTCTTTTCGTTGTCAGGTTCTGATTTCGTAGAAATGTTTGTTGGGGTAGGAGCTTCACGTGTTCGTGACTTATTCAAGCAAGCAAAAGAAAAGGCGCCGTGTATTATCTTTATTGATGAGATTGATGCTATTGGTCGTGCTCGTGGTAAAAACTCCATTATGGGTGGAAATGACGAGCGTGAAAATACATTAAACCAATTATTGGTAGAAATGGATGGCTTCGGAACGAACTTAGGAGTTATCATTCTTGCTGCTACAAACCGTTTGGATGTTTTGGATCAAGCATTACTACGTCCCGGACGTTTTGATAGACAAATTTCGATTGATAAGCCAGATTTAATTGGGCGAGAGCATATCTTCAATGTGCACTTAAAACCTATTAAGTTAGCCGAAGAAGTAGATGCTAAAAAATTGTCCGCTCAAACTCCAGGTTTTGCGGGAGCGGAAATTGCCAATGTTTGTAATGAGGCCGCTTTGATTGCAGCACGTAAAGGGAAACCTTCTGTGGATATGCAGGATTTCCAAGATGCGATTGACCGCGTTATTGGTGGACTTGAGAAGAAAAATAAAATCATTTCTCCAGAGGAGAAAAAAATTGTGGCTTACCATGAGGCTGGTCACGCTATTGCGGGATGGTTTTTAGAGCATGCAGATCCATTGGTAAAGGTTTCTATCGTTCCACGTGGCGTTGCTGCGTTGGGATATGCTCAATATCTTCCAAAAGAACAATTTTTATACACTACTGAGCAGTTAATAGACAGTATGTGTATGACAATGGGAGGTCGTGTCGCTGAAGATATTACGTTTGGTCGAATCAGTACAGGTGCACAAAATGACTTGGAACGCATCACTAAATTGGCTTATGCCATGACTGCCGTATATGGTATGAACGATAAGGTCGGTAACGTTTCATTCAACGATAGTTCGGGTGAATCACAATTCCAAAAACCTTATTCTGATCAGACAGCACAGCTGATTGATGAAGAAGTTAGGAATTTGATATCAGCGGTATATGATCGTACAAAAGAATTGTTGTTAGAAAAACAAGATGGATTGATTAAGATTGCGGAGAAATTGTTGGAAAAAGAAATTTTATTCCAAACTGATTTAGAAGAAATCTTAGGTAAGCGTCCATTTACAAATAGAACAACTTACGATGAATTCGTGAATGGTGGTGCAGATGGTGGAGGTGTTCCACAAACCGAATTACCATTACCTCCTTTGCCTGAGCAAACTACTCAGCCAGAGGTGAGTTCATCACAAGTGAATGAAGAAAAAAAGTAAGCAATAAGGTGTGCCGCCAGGTACACCTATTTTATTTTTGAAATGAATATCCGTAATACTACAGCTAAAGAGAAGATGCTTAAAAGCATTAGACAGGCTTTACTTCAAAAGCGTGATAATCCGCATCCGGATTTTGAAGATTCTCCATTGTATAAAGATGAGGAAGATGGTTTGGATGTAACGTTTGCAAGAGAATTTACAAATGTATCCGGAAAATTTATCTATTGTGATGGAGAAATAGCTGTGATAGAGAATCTAATCGCATTAGTGGAAGAATTAGGCGTGAGTAAAATATTTGCGTGGGAACCCGAAGTACAAGAGCTGTTAAAAACGTACGGATTCCCTTTTCTGCGTACGGATAATGATTTCGACAAGGCTGAAGTAGGTATAACCACCTGTGAATCGCTAATTGCACGCAATGGCAGTATTATGATTTCGAACGCGAACGCAGGCGGTCGTCGATTAAGCATTTATCCACCTGTACATATTGTTTTTGCTAAAGCCTCACAATTAGTAATGGATATTCGTCATGCGATGAAGGCAATTAAGGAAAAATATGGTAATGATTTACCTTCTATGATCACCACAATTACTGGACCTAGTCGCACTGCTGACATTGAAAAAATGTTAGTATTAGGTGCTCATGGTCCTAAAGACCTCTATGTATTTCTGATTGAAGACCGATTTTAATTTTTATGATTCAAGACTATATACTACACACTCCAGTTGCGAGTTTTATATTTGCCATTACTGTAGCTTCTAGCATTTATGCCTTTTCCAATCCTGAAATTTTAGGAAGAATGATGCTCCATCCATATAGCATTCAACGTGATAAGAGTAGAGCTTATACAATATTCTCAAGCGGTCTCGTTCATGCTGATTGGGGACATTTATTGTTCAATATGATTACTTTCTATTTCTTCGGTTTTGCATTAGAAAGTTATTTTGTTGCCGCAAATGGAAGCGTAGGACATTTTTATTTTGCTATTCTTTATATTGTTAGCCTAGTTTTGAGTGATATTCCTACGATTATACAACAAAAAAATAATCCAAGTTATTTCAGTTTAGGAGCATCTGGGGCAATATCTGCAGTTTTGTTTGGTTTTATTTTGTTCGAGCCTAAAGCTATGCTGGGCATATTTATGATTATACCTATGCCTGCTTATCTTTTTGCAGTCTTGTATATTGGTTATTGTATTTGGGCTTCCAAAAATTCGAATGATCGTATTAATCACGATGCCCATTTATTTGGCGCATTAGCTGGTTTATTAATTACTATACTGATTCATCCGTGGATTATTAGACATTTTATAGATCAGTTCTAATATTTTTATCCTGCCCAACTTTCGCGGTCTAGACTTCTGAATTGGATAGCTTCTGCGAGATGTTGATTTTCTATTACTTCAGAGCTTTCCATATAGGCTATGGTACGTGCTACTTTAAGGATGCGGTCATAAGCTCTCGCAGAAAGATTTAATCTTTCCATAGCAGTTTTAAGTAGTTGTTTTCCTGTATCCGAAATCTCACAAATATCTCGAACTGCTTTCGAACTCATTTGCGCATTACAATGTAAATGTGGGTTGTTTTGAAAGCGCTGTGCTTGCATTAATCGAGCCTGTATTACGCGCTCTCGAATATGTTTACTGCTTTCACTCTTTCTGGTTGAGGCAAGTTCATTAAATTCTAAAAGAGTCACTTCTACATGCAGATCAATTCTATTTAATAAGGACCTGAAATCTTGCTAAGATAGCGTTGGACTAACGCTGTTCCGCATATACATTCCTTCTCGGGGTGGTTGTAATATCCGCATGGACATTCCTGTGTTGCCTTGTTTGCGTCAAGAACGGCAATTTAGCAAGCCTACTGCGGTTTTCATTCCTGAAACACCATCCTTTTTAGGGGAGCATATAAGGAAGAAAAGGATAGAGAAAGGATTGTTCCAGACTGATCTAGCGAGGCTATTTAACGTCACTCATGATTGTATCACTTATTGGGAAAATAATAGGAGTAAGCCTCAAGTTCAACATTACCCCGATATAATAGAATTTTTAGGGTACTTCCCATTTGAACTTGATATATCAACGTTTGAAGGTAAGATTAAAGCATATAGATATATAAATGGACTAAGCCAGAAAAATTTTGCAAAGAACATGGGTATAGATCCCGCTACCGTTACCCGGTGGGAAGAAGGAAAAGGCCGTGGACCAAAAAGGAAGGAAATCGAAGCTTTTTTATCGGATAATTTAGAAAATAAATCTAAATTATCCGATTGATTAGATAAGAGTGTTTTAAGTGTCTGAAAAACAAGTGACTTTTAAGAATATTCAATCACCGAAAGGATGATATCGATATTTTTTGAATATGTAATCTTCTTATCAATAAATTATTAAAACATCATATGTAGACAAGGCAACATTTATCAGATCGGTCGATCAACTTTGGTGGATCATAAATTAGTATAAAGACTACCCCAAGCTTCATACTATTGGATCAAAAGACTTTTTGCTTGTTCGGGGTGTATTTTTTTAGAATGTATTATGAGCCTTATCTCCGGTTTTCTGAATTTTGATTTACGCCTCTGTTATTAACAAGTCTAGTAATCCCACAAGAGTCTTTAGATCAGTTAATCTTGGACTTATTAATTTTCTTGCGATAATTATGTCTTCAGTATCCTCATTCAGCATATACCCAGTTTTGGATACCTTGATGAAAACTATAGCTTGATCTAATAATAGTGTCAGAAATTTAAACTATCCTCTGAGAATATTTAAAACTTAATTTTCAATGCAGAGGAAAGCAAAGCTCAATCTAACTTTTTCGTGCTTATTTATAGATTTAATCACCTTATTGTTCTTCTTACTGAGGATACAAGGTAAGCTCATTTTTTCCTTTTTTTCTAAAACTTTCTTCGTTCCTTAAGAAATGGTTTTTACTTACCTTAATGAGTCGTTCTTCAATGCTTTCTAGGTCGATCGAACTTCTTCTCTTATTAATGTTAACGAAATCATCTACATCTTGGACAAATGCTTGACAGGAATCTGTTCGATACGAGACTTGGATACTGTAAAGTTGCTTCTTATTCCATTTTTTTAGAACTTATTTTTGAAAACCTAGCCATTTATCACAATGCTGTACTATAAGCCAAAAACTATTACTCCCTGTCTCACCTAGCAAATCCCGAGAATCCGTATTTTTCAAAAATTCATTTAGCTTCCTTATAATTTACTGTTGCTATACTATCAATTAGTGTCGTATGCTGTTCACTACCTTAAAAAATTGTGACCATTTAAAAGCGTTAAAATACTAATCTGGTCAGTCCTCTCTTTTCATCTTCCGAAGGTCATATACTGTATGTCCTTAGTCAAATCAGTTCATTGGTCAAGCCAATGAACTATGTTGAGCAAAAATTGGGCATTCTGTGTTGCGGCCGGATGGTTCATTCCTCTTTTTTCACTTTTGATGCCATGGAGTTGTGCAGTAAAGGGAGCGCCATCTCCGAATATCACAATTCTCCCTTTCCCAAACCTGAGGTAAGCACCGTTTGAAAACCCTTTGCCCGACAATCGTGGAATATTGTCGGGGATAGGCCGTTTTATCTGATTCGCATCACTAGGTAGATAAATTTCATATTCTTCGTTCAACAGAGAAATAATATGCGCCGTCGTTGGTACGATAAACCCAGTTCCACCCCAGCACATGATACTGTCTATTTCTTTACCTGATCCAGTGGTTATTTCATTTGATAACAGTGTTTCTCTATCCTTTGAGAAGATCTCGGGGCGTGCATTCTTAGGTAAGGCAAAACCGTTCACGACATGAATGCCAAATGCCGCACCAAGCGTTTGTACGGACCCTCCACAAGGCATGTGGTCGGTGACCAGAAATAGGCTTCCACCATCAAATACCCATTGACGGAGAGTTTCGATCTCCTGATCGGTAAAGGCTGAATAGGTTGGTAGTTTCCAGTTTTCCGGATTAGATAAGGCATTTATACTGATATAGATTTTTACTTCCTTTAATTGATCGTAAGAGATTTTTTCCTTAACACTTCGGAGGCGATATCCATCAGCTTGAAGGAGATCTGAAAAAGGAACATATGCTCCTCTCAAGGTAACTGGATTGTTGTGTGCCTCGTCAAATAGGAGTAGGGGTCCATTACCGATCCGGTGGTGCGGATCGGTAATGGGATAATGAAACTGTTCGTCTGCTACCTGTTGGGCGCTAAGCTGAGCTATACCCAGCAGCAGCAGGAATAAGCTGGCAATAAATCTGTTCATATTATTTTTCTTGAATAGGATTATTGGTATGTCTTTATCCAAACATCATTTTCGAAACACTGCATTTGCTGCACCTTTCCATTGGCAACAGAAAATGTCAATGGGAAGGTACCATCATCATTGAGGAAGAAAAATTCCGAACGAGGGGTAAATGAAATTGTTTTGTTATCCCACAATTGTGTAAGCGTTAGGCCTGTTGAGGAGGGGTCAATTTGAATCTTAAAGTTGTTGTCATTTACCTTTAGGTAAGTTCCGGCAAGTTGTTTTAATTGAGAAGCGGTTAGACTCGCAATTTTATTTGGGTCAAATGGCACGCGCTCACATAAAATTCTACCCAATATCTTGGTTTGGCTAAAATCGCCGGAACCATTCTTTAAGAACTCTATGGCATAGCCTTCATTTTTGGATTCAAAATGTGTATCATCTTTACGGACCAGCTGATATCTTTTTTTCTGATCCCACAGCTGTGTGGCATACAGGTTATTATCTTGCTCCTCGAAAGTAATGAAAGCTACTTTATTGGGTAGCTGGTAGTAGCCTTGAAATGATTTTAGCGGAACCAACTGTTGTTGCTGGGGACTATCTTTAGGGGCTGACTGTGCAAATGTATCAATCGAAGCAAAAAGACAACATGCTCCCACCAGAAGACCATATTTTGCTTTGGAAAATTGGCGGATCGCTCTCGAGTACCCGCTTGGTTTGTTGTATTGTATCATAATTTTTTTTGTTGATATGATACAATAGTAGGTCTTTTTGATAGGCCAACCGTTCGAATGGATACAATCGAACAAACTTCATTGTGTCTGGTTAGTCTGATTGTTAACTATGGACTTTCATATATTCTGTCGGCGTAATGCCTGTAGCTTTTTTGAAGCTGGCATAAAACGTTGTTCTTGAATTGAAGCCCGCCCTTATAGCGATTCCAAACATATCAAGTTGCTTGGCTTCTCCCGATAATAAAAGTTTTTTTGCTTCCTCCGTTCGAAGCTCATTAATAAACTGGTAAAAATTTTTTTCCAACCCATTGTTTATGATATAGGAAAGATCATGCGGGTTGATTCCGATATGCTCAGCGAGAGATGATAGCGTTAAACCCGGGTCGAGATATAGCTTTTCAGTACTTGTTTTCTGTAATAATTTTTCTTTTAATGTGTCTACCTGTTGTGCAGTCAGCCGTCCTTCGACCTTAACCTTTTTATGCTCCGCGTCGTTGATGAGGTTTTCTGTAGACTCAATTGTGTAAATTGATCGTTGTGTTAGCGTGGCGTAGCCAAGTGCCACTGTGCCCATAAAATATAAAATTGGGGCGACAGCACTAAAAACTAGATGAACCATAGCGAGCAGACGGACAACAATCATCAATAATAGCGCAATCAATAGATACTTTAACCAGGCCATGTTTATCTTTTCCATATAGGAAGATAGCTGGCGAATGTTTTTCTGGTGTATTTTGAAGAGGTTATAACAGGCAATCCAATAAAAGATACATTGTGCAAAAAAGAAATATTTAATGGCAAAGATAATCCATTGCGGTAACTGCGGCGGATGGATATGTTTATTAAAAAGTCCTGGTATTAAATAGATGATGGAGAAGAAAACGAAAGCGAGGAATGGAACAAAATGTAGTCCCCAATACTGAATTTTTGCTGTTGGTTTGACCATGTAGTGAACGGCCAGGTAGAAGCAGGGGAGTGTAGCCCATCTCGGGAGTTCCAGCGTATGTATCAATCCATTGCTCTCGATATGAAAACCTTCAAGAAAAAGCTGGGTAAATAAGCATGCCATCAAATAATACCATGTTCCAAGCCACCGGTCTGTATGGGAAGAACTGTAGTTGACCCCCAAAAAGATTAAGCTGCCGAGCAGCAGAAATGCACCAGCTGAAAAAGCATGAAAGGTATACAGTATATTGATCATGGGCCGTAATAAGTTATCATCATAACGTGAATTTAAACATAATTGATCAAATGGTGCTACATCATCCATATGGGTACTCCGATCCAACCATTGATTGACAGAAGAGCTACAAGATAGCATAAAAAGAAGTTATTGAAGACTAAGAACAGACGAAGCCATAATGGGTTCAGTCGAGACCAACGGCTATAAAGCAACAAGCTGCTTACGACAATCAAAATAGCAAATAGGAGCATACCCAGAAAAATGGAAAAACTTGTTTCATTAAAAGAGACAAATAGCTCTTTATGGCTGGCGTCTGTTTGTCCCATGAGACGATAAGCAGCGAGAAAACAGTATGTTCCTACTATTGGCAATAAAGGAATGGCTAGGTCTATCAGTTTCATTTTTCGAAAGAGCGTAAGAAATATGCCTATAAGGCTATAGATGAGATAAATCAAAATGGCCATAAATCCAAGATAGATAGGTATCTGTTGGATCAAAACCGAAGCCCGAGGTACTTTGCGATAGAAACTATTGCCATAACCTTGAAAGAAGGGCTGCCCATCAGGATCTCTGGCTAATATAAAAGCGGGAAGAATGTCATCTTTTAGTCGGAAGATACCATTGCCAACATGGACAAGGGAATCGAGCTGTCCGTTTTCTTTTTTGACGACCAGCCTATCCTTACTGACCGCCGTTAATTCAATGCCGCCAAAGATACGTCTGTAAAATTCCCAGCGTTCATTTTTGGGATTCATAAATTGATAGTATCCGAGTAGCGGTTTAATTTTCTGTTCATTTATTGGTAGACTGACAGGTTTTGGAGCAGAAATGTTCTTCGTTAAAAATTCTTCAATAACCTGTGAGATTGGCCAAAGATTGACAACACTATTGGCTGCTATTGCGTAAGCTATACCGGCTTCACGGTTAAAGAATAGCCAGGATACAAAGCCTTCCCCTTTACCGTTGTGGCCCCTTAAACTGACCTTTTTATTATTCGGGAATAGATCATTGCCAAGGGCATATCCTGTCTGTAATCCAGCGCGGCTCGCTAAGGTACTGTGAATGGTCTCCATTTCCTTCAGGCCGGCATTGTCCAGTAGGCTGCTATCGGTACGATCATTGAGCAGATATAACATGAATTTTGCCATGTCTTCAGCAGTGGATACCAAAGCACTTCCGGCCCCATTTCCGATAGGGCGATAGAATGGCATTGCTCTGTATTCCCCATTTTGAAAGTCATAACCTGTGGCAAAGCTGGGTCTTTGCGTACCATCAAGGTCAAATAGGCTATTGTGCATGTTTAATGGTGAAAAAATCTGCTCTTCTAAATATCTATTCCAAGGCATGCCTGAAACTTTTTCAATAATATAGCCCAGTACGTTATAACCTGGGTTGGAATAGGACATCATGGTACCCGGTCGCCAGCGGACCGTTAGCGAATTGCTAACCGCCTTGATGACGTCGATACCGGCAAGTGGCTTTTTTTTGCTTAAATCTACCATGCTATTGAGTTGAACATCTTCAAAGCCGGCGGTATGTTCGAGCAAGTGAACCACCCGTACAGGATCTGTATCTTCCCAATGATTGTCAAAGGGTATTTCGGGCACGATATCACGAATACGGTCATTGAGTTTTAGCTTTCCTTTAGTCACTAATTGTTGTATACCCATTGCCACGAAAAATTTAGTGACAGAGGCGAAGTGAAATTGCGTTTGATGTTCTACTTGAAGACGTTGTTTAAGATCAGCATAGCCCAATCCACCCGAGTAAAGTATACTGTCTTTTTTTACAATAGCAACCAGTAGACCGGGTATATGTTCATTCTGAATCACAGTATCTAAACGTCTATACAATTGGCTAATATTGCTGTCAGATTTTGTAGCAGTGCTTACCTGTGCTGATGCAGTAAAATAAATTGCTACAATGAACATTGCGAGATAGAATGTTTTTAAGTTGATCATAAGCTTTTTCTTTTTTACAAATTAGCAATGATCTTTACTGAGCTTGTCCGTGTCCATCCAACCGGATAAATCTTATTGTTTTCATTAATGGTTTTCTGTGGGAATTCAGATTAACAAGTCTACGAATCCTATTTCTCACTTAATCTAAAATTGCTCTATAAAATTAAGTCTTTCCTGCTGTAGAGACAATCAAAGGTAATGAGCTATTTGATTCATTGACAGAACTGGTTTACCTAGCAAAAGTGAAAAAAGGAAAACTGACTGCTCAGCAGGCTAAACAGCAGCAGGCTAAATGGAAACAAACTTTAAAGACAAATACTGCTCTGGCCTATTATAATTATTATAAAAATGAGCCTGATAATATTTTTGATAGAATGGCGTACTACAAACTGTGTCAAATGGATCGGAGCATTGAACTTGAAAATCTGAAGACCGGTAATTTCTATTTAGGAATGAGTGTCACGGATTTCAATAGAACTATCAAAAATAAAATGTACAGTTATTCGGCTGAAAATTCGGTTATGGAAAAGTATAAAAATAATAGGATTTCTTTTACCGCGTATGATAAGTTTAGCTTTAACCCTATTACAAGTTCCGATTACAACTTCATTATAGGTGATATATCAAATAAGAAAAAAGAAAAATACGCTGATGAAATCATTCGATTCAATGAATTTGCGACTGAATCCACAAACAATGAACTTGCAAAGGTTATTGGAGGGAATTACAGGATATCCATTCCATATGCGTTTTGGAATAACAAGGAGCGAAAAGTGGATTTTATTCAATTTAATTTTGCATCTACCGATGGAAATGAAATCGATTTTTTGAGAATCGCCAAAAGGCTCCACGAAAAATATGGTGTAGGTGAGTTTACTACAAAATCCGATGCTGAGAAGTCGATCTATTCAATAAAAGGTATAAGCAAAATAGCTTTGATATTCAGGTATTACAAAGCAAAAAAACACTTTGATATTTCTCTGGACACTAGAGAGTCCAAATAATTATTAAGAATCTGACACAATTTATAAGAAGCTTACCAATAAATAAATTATTAACTAAAATATTGCTCTCTTATCCATCTAATATGAATAATTCGGTGGCACAGTTTGAATTAATTATCAAAAGGGCTGACGCATTACTTCCAATACTGTTCTTTTGAATTCGGACAATTCATCCAAAAATAAAACTCCATTATGTGCTAAGGATATTTCTCCAGGTTGCGGATGAGTTCCTCCGCCAACCAAAGCAACGGCAGAAATGGTATGATGAGGAGCCCTAAAAGGTCTAGTGGTCATGAGGGATTCTGCTGTGGGCAATGTTCCGGCAACAGAATGAATCTTTGTTGTTTCTAATGATTCATCAACTGTAAGAGGTGGTAAAATAGTGGGTAGCCTTTTAACAAGCATGGTTTTTCCTGCTCCTGGAGGGCCTATCAAAATGACATTATGTCCCCCAGCTGCTGCTATTTCTAAAGCTCTTTTTATATTTTCTTGTCCTTTTACATCGGAAAAATCTACTTCATAACTGTTGATATTTTTTTCAAATTCCTCATTGATATTGACGTAAGTCGGAGCTATCGTTATTTTTCTTTCAAAAAAGTCAACGACATCATTCAAGTTATCGATTCCATAGATCTCCATGTCTGCAACGATAGCTGCTTCTTTCGCATTTACAGAAGTAAGAATAATTCCCTTAAAGCCATCTTTTTTGGCTTGAACTGCTATTGGTAAAGCCCTTTTATAGGCTGCACTGCACCGTCCAAAGACAATTCTCCTAAGATTATAAATTTATCTAATTCTTCTGTGGTGAGCTGATTTGATGAGGCTAGAATTCCAATTGCTATAGAAAGATCATACGATGATCCTTCCTTACGAATATCAGCGGGTACAAGATTGACTACTATCTTTTGTCTTGGCATACGATAGCCTATGAATATTATTGCACTTTCTATACGCTGTAGACTTTCTTTAACGGCGTTGTCTGGTAAACCTACTATATAATATTTAGTTCATGTAGACACGTTTACTTCTACCGTAATTGTAGTCGCCTCGATACCGTAAACGACACTTCCGAAAGTCTTTACTAGCATAGTGTGAAAAATTGGTTAATTAAATTTAAAGAAAATTTTTTGCATAAAAATTCTTTTTATAGGTTCGTTTGGTCTTGTTTTTGATGAATTGTAATAAATACCTTATTTTGACGTAGCCCACAAAAAATATTTTTATTTTTAAACGTTTTGGCACTTTTAGTGTTTATATAGTAAGTGATTTATTAAAATTTAATACAACGGAATAATGAAAGACAGCGGAAAAGTAGTTACAGCATTATTAGCTGGTTTAGCAGCAGGTGCAGTTTTAGGTTTATTGTTTGCACCAGAAAAAGGATCAGAGACTCGTGATAAAATCAATGATTCGTTATCAGATTTGGCTGATGCAATTAAAGAGCGTGCGGAGCAACAAATTGATCAATTAAATGAATTGAAAGAGAAAGTATTAGCTTCGGTAAAATCAAAAGCTGATCAAGTAGAATCGATTATCGATGATGAAATCGAAGAACACGCATAAGTAAGATAAAGATATTTAATAATCGTACTGGCGAGGTAATCTATTCTCGCCAATAAATAAATAATGGATGGAAGAACAAAAATTTTCCTTTTCAGGTAGTTTTCAGAAGACCAAAGAATACCTTGATACGCAACTGGAAATATTAAAGCTTAAAGCTATTTCCAAGTCTTCTCGTATTATGGGAGCTATCATATTGGATGTTTCCAAATTGGGTTTGATTCTTATTGTTATTTTCTTTTGGTCATTAGCTTTAGGATTTTGGTTAGGTGAATTATTAGAAAGCAATTCTTTAGGATTTTTGGCTACAGGAGGGATATTTTTGATTATTCTATTAATTGTTAAGCTTTTAGAGCCTAAATTGGAAGCTAAATTCATGGACATTACCATTAAAAAGTTCTTAGGTAAATGGAATGAGGAAGAAGATTTTATTGCCGAAATGGAACGCGAAGAATCTCAGCAAAAGGAAACATATGAATCTCCTAAGGGTACAGCTACGGTAAAAGATATTTTTGAAAAGGAAGTTTGATCATGAGAGTAAATATTAATAATTCTGAAGAGCTTAAAAATGAGCTTTTGCGTCTTAATCGCTTGAGAAAGGAGCAGGAAGTTTACATAGGAGATCAATACCGACTTCTAAAAAATAAAGTACAGACTCCAGCTCGTGTTTTAGGTGCTGTTACTTCATCTGTACCAGGCGTAAGTTTGGTAAAGAGTTTATTTTCATCTTTTAGCAAATCTAAAACTTCGGAAGAGGTATTAGGGAATAAGTCCGATTGGCTTACAAAAGCTACGCAATTAGCGCTTCCTTTTTTGCTTAACAAAACATTACTCAAGAATAGTGGTTGGCTAAAAAAATCACTTGTGCTGCTAGCTTCAGAAGGTGCTGCTGGTCAGATTAATAAAGATAAGGTGAATAATTTTGTAGGCAGGATTGCAGATTACATTCGTCCTAAAAAATCTAAAAAGAAGCATAAAAATATACGAGGAATTGATGAACAGGATACTGCTAATTTTGGTATACCACCAGACAGCGAAACTTACTAATCTTTTATGTTAAAATATATAATCCCTTCGACTGAAGGGATTTTTTTATAATTAGAGATTGTTATTTCATTAGACTCCAGAAAATTTAAGCCCTAAATAGTTGAATAACTGAGAACATAAGGTTATTTTTGCGGCTTAATTCATGTTATGGGTAAGGATAAATTAAGAAAATTTGCGGAAGTGGCTACGTTTGAAAATGTAGTACAACTGGATGCAGGATTTGAATATAAGGGTCAATGGGCTTCAAAATTCTTTGGTAACGATAAACCAATTATTTTGGAGTTAGCCTGTGGAAAAGGCGAGTATACGGTTAATCTTGCGAAAATGTTCCCAGAACATAATTTCATCGGTATTGATTACAAAGGAAATCGTATTTGGCGCGGAGCGAAAACGGCCTTGGAAGAAGGAATCAAAAATGTTGGTTTTCTGCGTATTCAAATCGAAACAATATTAGAACATTTTGCAGAAAATGAAGTTTCTGAGATTTGGATTACTTTCCCAGATCCTCAACCTCAGGATAGTCGTGAGAAAAAACGTTTGACAAATCCTAAATTTTTGGAGCGTTATAAATTTATCCTGAAAGAAGATGGTATAATGCATTTGAAAACAGACAACGACGGCTTCTATGCGTATACATTGGAACAAATAGAGGCTTTAGGTTTGACTAAATTCAAAGAAACTACAGATTTGTACAAATCAAATTTAGTGGATGAAGTGCTTTCAATTAAAACCTATTACGAGCGCAAATATTTGGCGGTGGACAAGAATATCAATTATGTTCAATGGACATTCAAGAAATAAATGTAAAGAGCCTCGATAGACTCTTTACATTTTATAATATTCTACAGAATGAGCGGTCAGGGCATTGTGCAATTCTAAATTATCATCGTCACTAGAAAATAATTTGTTCCGCCAAAAACGCTTTGGTGATTTCTTTTTAAAATGAATTACATAAAGATTTCCGCCTGAGCGTGTAAGACTTTGAATGTTGTCAATGTCTTCTATTTCATAAGTTTCGATTTTATTTTCGAATTGAATCGTCAGCACTTTATCTGATAAAGTCCAAATGGATTTATTCTTACTCCATTTCACCGATAAATAAAGTATAAGAGGAATAGTAAATAGAATCGAAATCACCTTTACAAGTTCGGATGCGGGAATTTGAGAAGATAAAATACTCCCTAGAATCAATAATGAAAAGAAACTAAGCATATATTTTCCCCGATGTAAGGTGTTGATTTCAAATGATTGCTTTATCATGGTGCAAAAGTAAAAATCAATTACACTCTAAATAGCGTAATGTTGGAGAATATTTCCATAATTAATTAAGAGCTTTTATTTCGCTAAAATCGCTTGGGAGTTTGAATAAATTCACATCTCCATCAGGTTTTATCTGATAGGCTTGAATGCCTATTCCTGATGTAGAAATTTCTAGCGCCGCTCCAGGAATATTTTTTAGGTAGGCATATTCGCCCCAATAAACTTGAGGGAGATCTTCGGTATACCATATATAAATAGTCGCAGTGTGATCTTCATTAACTATAATCTTTGCTAATTTGCACGTGTAACCTGCTATTTTCTTTTCTTGTCCATCAACAAATTTTATTGGCAATTCTGAAGCTAATTTTATTGAATCACCCAAATCCAAAAGCTTATCATTGAGACCATCTGTTTTGTAATATTCTTTGGTTTCGGGATATACAATGAAAGTTAATTGGTCAATCTTGTTATTGAGTTCATAAGGATTGCTGAAAAGACTAGTCTCTGCTCGTACAAAATGTTTATTTACCCAAACTTGCAAAATAGGTTTTCCTTCTTCTTGAAAGGCTAAGGATTGAATTATCGCGGTGATAAATGACAATTGCGACTCATCAACTTGCTTGTTGTTCTGCTGCAAAATAGCTTCATCCACTAGGTATTTATAATCGATCTTGAACGTAGGATTTTGTGAAAAGCTCGGAAGCGAGAATAAGAATAATAGTACGAGTGAGAAGATTCGCTCCATAAGAATATATTTGTTATCACAAATATGCATAAAATACTTTTACACAATCCTATAAATCGTATATGCATAAAAGGTCTGAAATAATTCAGACCTTTCTAGTATCATTAACTTACGAGAAGTTTATATCCTCGTCCGTGAACATTCACAATTTCTACGCTTGTATCCTCTTTAAGATATTTACGAAGCTTACTTAAAAACACGTCCATGCTACGACCAGTGAAGTAATTATCATCATGCCATATTTTTTTCAGCGCTTCCTCACGAGTCAATACATCATTTTTCTTTAGACACAAGAGACGTAACAACTCGGCTTCTTTTGTAGAAAGCTTTTGTTGCTGACCTTTATAAGAGATAATTTGACTTGTATAATCGAAGAAATAATTTCCTATCTCGAATTTATCTGCAAGTTCTTCTTCTTTATCTTTTGAAGCTCTTTTCAATAAAGCGTTGATACGCAACAGTAATTCTTCCACGCGAAAAGGTTTGGTAATGTAATCATCCCCACCAAGCTCAAAAGCTTGGGTTTTATCTTCCATCATTCCTTTTGCTGTAGCAAATATAATTGGTATTGTGCTATTTATCTTACGAACTTCTTTGCCTAATGTGAAACCATCTTTCTTAGGCATCATGACATCAAATATGCATAAATCGAAATCATTCTTACGAAATTCTTCGATCGCTTTATCTCCATCTACGGATAATGTCACATCAAATTTCCCTTTGAGTTCTAGATAGTCTTTTAGTAGCTCACCTAGATTTGGGTCATCTTCTGCTAATAATATTTTTTGCATAAGTATATTTTTACTAAATCTTTATTTGCTTTTAAGCGGTAATATTACCTCAAAAGTTGTGCCTTTGTCTTTTTCACTTTTTACGGTGATTTTTCCGTCAAATCGTTTGATGATATCGCTCACATAGCTCAATCCAAGGCCGAATCCCTTTACATTGTGGACATTCCCCGTTGGAATACGATAGAATTGATCAAATATCTTCTCTTGTTGGTCTTTGGTCATTCCCATTCCTTTGTCTGAAACGGAAATTATTATTTTATTATTGGAATTATATGTTTTTACCGTAATATCAGGTGACTCCAGGCTATATTTAATAGCATTATCAACTAAATTAAACATTACATTTGATAGATGCAATTCATCGCCAATCACTAAATCCTTCTCTGCATACAATTCTTTAGTCAGTTTACCATTTACTTTGTCTATGCGTAAATACATACTATCTACGACATCTTCGACAATATTATTGAGATGAACATCAGTTTTCTCAATTTTTAGATCTTCTTTCTCCAGTTTCGCAATGTTCAATACTCGCTCAATATGGTTGCCTAGTCGGACATTTTCATCATAGATGATATTAGCAAGTCTGTTTACTCGCTTCTTGTCATCTGATATTTCTGGATCACGAAGTGATTCGCTGGCAATCATTATGGTAGCTACGGGAGTTTTGAATTCATGTGTCATGTTATTGATGAAATCCGTTTTCATCTCCGATATTTTTTTCTGTTTGAAAATAATGCTCAGAGTGTAAGCAAAACATCCAACCAAAAGAGCAAACAACGCGATTGTAGGTAAGAACAAGTAGCTTATATTTTTAGCTATTATATTCTTTTTGTTTGGAAAATAAATGGATAATCTTCCTCGAGATTCACCAATATCACCTTTAAATAGATCTGTAGTGTAGCGAGTTAACTTTTGAGGTTCTAATAATGTAGAAGGATCGGAAGTTTCATAGATCAATTTGAAATGATCACGAATCTCCATGTTAAACGGAGAATGAATATCCCTGCTGGATAATTCTTGTTGAATGAGCTGCTGAATCCTTCGTGTATTAATTCTCTTGTGTAGAGGCCTATTTGCCAGTTGAACACTCATGGCTACATCTTCGACCACACTAGCTTTTTTACCGCTAAGAATAGCGACAGAATCGAATAAGGTCGTAGGATTTGATTCGGCTAATAAATTCTCACGGATCCGATCAAGTTGACCCACCAAATCCGAAATTCTTCTATTAATCTTAACATCTTCTTTGGGAGGCAATGTTGCGATTTGATACCAGTTTACAAGACCTGTCAATAAGTCAAATTCCGAAATAACGTAACGTACGGAATCATCTTTTGCTGCAACTTTTGGTACTTGCCTGCTAGCAGATACGATTACATATGTGTTTGCAAGAGTGGTGCCTAATATCGGTTCTTGCTCTAATCTTATTTGGATAAACTTCCTGTTCGGTTTGATTTTATAATATGTTTCATAAAACCAGTTTTCGATTGGCGTAACATTTGGATATCTAGATTTTAACTCTTCATCCGCTTCTTTAAATTTTAAAAAGTTGGATTGTTGTTTTAATCTCAAACGATCTATCTCTTCTTGAATGCCAAGTTGTTGAGCAAGTTTTTGTTGTTTTTTCTGTTCAGCTATGTACTTGTCGCGATTGACCTTCGATTGTATTTTAGCAAAATCCAATACTTCCGATTTTTCAATTTCAGAAGCTACTTTAGAAAGAGATGTGTTTACTTTTTCGTCAAAAAGCTGCGATTCTTGAAAGTATGTCTCTCGTATAAAATAATATTGCATTGCCATTACGCCTAGTAATGCAATGGACATCAACCAAATAATTAACGAGATGCTTTTTTTCTTCATTTTATACAAAAATAAGAATGATTGCTACTTAAACCTTTCATTTAACAGAATTTAACTTGAAACCATCTGCATTAATTGATAACTTTAAATGATTAGTAACTAGCATAATTATGAAATCATTAATACTATTCTTGTTTTTTACAGGAATCTGCGTTTGTACCAAGGCACAAGAAGATAAGGAAAGCAACGATTCGAAATATAAAAGATTCTCGATTCCTAATATGTATGAAGTACATTTAGATTCATTAAAGAAGTCAAAACCCTTGAAATTAGATCCGTCTATACAAAAGGATGTCAATGCTATATCGATTCCAAATGCATATTCTAAGCAGGAAAATATAATGTATAATATGCCCATTAAGAAAGTAAGTGGAAAAGGGTTGGCACCAATGCCAGGAACTGAAAATTTAGATAAACTGGAAAATAGGCTTCTTCTAGATTCGTTGAAAACCAAGAAATAATTGAAATAAATAAGGCGAGATTTTTAAAATCTCGCCTTTGTATTTTATTGAACCACTGAAACTCGGATCGTATTTGTTTTCCCTTTTTTGTGTAGTGGAGTAGAAGCTGTGTTGATCACAATTTGTCCTGGATCCACTAATTGATTTTCTCTCAATAATTCGTTTACATCTTGGATAGTTCCGTCTGTACTTTCGAATTTTTTGTAGATGAATGTACTTACACCCCAAACTAAACTTAATTGATTTAATAATTTCGTATTACCAGTGAATACATAGATGTTTGTGTCTGGACGATAACTCGAAATTTCCATTGCAGTGTACCCAGAAGAAGTCATTACTACGATAGCCGAAGCTTTTGTTTTTTCTGCCAAGAAGATGGAAGAGCCGCAAATAGAGTCTTGAATGATAGTATCATCAGTAGATGAATCACTTTTTGCAATGTAGTAAGGGTAAGAAGTGGATTCAACGTGTGTAATGATTTTTGCCATCGTTTCGATAACGATTTCGGGAAATTCTCCAACAGAAGTTTCACCACTCAACATTACTGCATCAGCACCATCTAATACAGAGTTAGCAACGTCATTCACCTCTGCACGAGTAGGGCGAGGAGTTGTAATCATACTTTCTAACATTTGTGTAGCGATGATTACTGGTTTTGACAGGTTACGACATTTCTGAACGATGATTTTTTGAAGGCCAGGAACCTCTTCCATAGGCAATTCTACACCGAGGTCACCACGCGCTACCATTACAGCATCAGTAGCTTCGATGATGGCATCGATATTTTCGATAGCCTCAGGTTTTTCTATTTTCGCGATTACTTTTGCGTGGCTTCCTTTAGCAGCGATGATTTCTTTACATTGTTTGATATCTTCAGCGGAGCGAACGAATGACATTGCAATCCAATCTGCTCCATGATCCAAAGCAAAGTTTAAATTATCTAAATCTTCTTCGGTCAATGAAGGGATAGAAACTTTTGTATTTGGTAAGTTCACACCTTTACGTGAAGTCAAAATACCGCCGTGAACTACTTCACATACTACAGAATCTTTGTGGTTAGTCGATAGTACGCGCAATTGCAATTTACCATCGTCTAATAATATAATTTCGTTTTCTTTTACGTCATTAGGGAAGTTTTCATAAGTGATGTATACTCTTTTTTCATCACCTATCAATTCTTCGGTAGTCATTTCGATTTGGGAACCATTCACAAGGATTGCACCGCCTTCTTTCATTTTACCGATACGGATTTTTGGTCCTTGAAGATCGGCTAAGATTGCTACGTGAAAAGGATGTTCTTCGTTGATTTCTTTAATAGTGTTGATTACTTTTAAATGGTCATCTTGGCTACCGTGCGAAAAATTTAGTCTACAAACATCTACACCTTTTGCAATCAAGCGAGTTAAAACCTCTTTGTCTGCGGATGCAGGGCCTAGTGTTGCAACTATTTTAGTTCTTTTTTGAATTTTCTTCATTTGAGTTCTATTCTTTATTAAAAATCACACCCTTGTCTTATAATTTGTTAACGAAAGGATGCAGTATTTAGGCATAATTATTTTGTCTTTTTTCAGAGTGTAAAATGTACACTTTGTAAAGAATTTGCTAAAATATTAGATTTTCTTTAGATTTCAATGATGTTGGCTCAATTTCTTTTACCAACATTATCTCATTAATTGATTTTAAGTTGTCAACTAGCTTATTCAAATCTTCTGTGTCGATATAATGTTTGATCAACATGAAATAATCAAAATTAGCTATTTCAGGTATTAGAACGCCATTTTCCAAGCTTTTATTGTTGATGATATAATATTCGAACTCAAAATGTTCGCAACAATATCGATACATTGGAAAATGATGGGTTATCGTGATATTTTTATTTTTTTCTGTAATAATGTGATAATCTAATTCTTCCTGAGATTTAGATTTTAAATTTCCATTATGATCAATAGGAGATTCTTTTCCGAATTGGAATTGAAGACCTGTACGTTTATTAATAAAATGACAAAGTCTGTAATCTCTCAAGGAGGAGCTAATGCCTATTAAAGTAAAATCTAACTCTAAGTCGAAGTCAAGATCTAGTTTGAAAGTAACTTTGTTCAAAATTTTAGCTTAATATGTTTGTTATACGAAAATACAATAATTAATACGCATAAAGGAATTTTAAACGGTTAAAATTCAAACTTTTTTTGTTATTACTTGTTGGAATTAGTATTATTGAGTATAATATTATTAATCAAAAGATACAGCTGAAACGTACTGTAACAAGGTTGTCGTTCTTTTATTTTGTACCTAAATATCAAAAAGGTTTGATATTTGAGTAAATTTATTTTTCTTTGCACAGATTTATTAAACAATTAAACTATACAATCATGTCAGATATCGCATCAAGAGTAAAAGCAATTATCGTTGAAAAGTTAGGTGTAGATGAAAACGAAGTAACACCAGAAGCTTCTTTCACGAATGATTTAGGTGCAGACTCACTTGATACAGTTGAGTTGATCATGGAATTCGAAAAAGAATTTAACGTAGCAATTCCTGATGACCAAGCTGAAAACATCAGCACAGTTGGTGAGGCAGTTGCTTACTTAGAAAAAAACGTTAACTAACTAATTTTATTAGGCCAAAAATAATAAATGGAGCTTAAGAGAGTAGTTGTAACAGGATTAGGCGCGCTTACACCAATAGGTAACACGGTTTCCGAATTTTGGGAATCTTTAATTAATGGTGTAAGTGGGGCCGCTCCTATTACGCATTTTGATGCGTCTAAATTTAAAACTCAATTTGCTTGCGAAGTAAAAGGTTTCGATCCACATCAATTTATGGATCGTAAAGAAGCTCGTAAAGTGGATCCTTTCGTGCAATACGCTATTGCTTCTACTGATGAAGCAGTAAAGGATGCAGGATTGGATTTTGATAAATTAGACAGAAACCGTATTGGAGTAATTTGGGGATCGGGTATTGGTGGTTTGACTACTTTTACAGATGAAGTTGCTGGATTTGCTAATGGCGATGGTACACCACGCTTTAATCCGTTCTTCATCCCTAAAATGCTTGTAGATATTGCCCCAGGACACATTTCTATGCGTCATGGTTTACGTGGGCCTAACTTTTCAGCTGTGTCAGCTTGTGCGTCTTCGACTAATGCGATGATTGATGCTTTTACTTATATCCGTATGGGTAGAGCAGATATTATCATCACAGGTGGTTCGGAAGCAACAATCAACGAAGCTGGAATCGGTGGCTTTAATGCAATGCATGCATTGTCCACTCGCAATGATGATCCAAAAACAGCTTCACGTCCTTTTGATAAAGATCGTGATGGGTTTGTTTCAGGTGAAGGTTCGGGTGCAATTATTTTAGAAAGCCTAGACCATGCTTTGGCACGTGGCGCTAAAATTTATGCAGAAGTAGTGGGAGGTGGTATGAGTGCAGATGCTCATCATATTACTGCTTCACATCCTGAAGGTTTAGGAGCTAAGTTAGCAATGACTATGGCTGTTAAAGATGCAGGATTAGAATTCACAGATATTGATTACATCAATGTACATGGTACTTCTACTCCGGTAGGAGATATCAGTGAAACAAAAGCAATTGCTGATTTATTTGGCGATCATGCTTATAAATTAAACATTAGTTCTACCAAATCTATGACAGGTCACTTGTTGGGAGCAGCAGGTGCTGTAGAGGCAATCGCTTCTATATTAGCTGTTAAAAATGATATTGTCCCTCCGACAATTAATCACTTTACAGATGATCCTGAAATAGATAACAAATTGAATTTTACATTCAATACAGCTCAAAAACGTGTAGTAAATGCGGCTTTGAGTAATACATTTGGATTCGGTGGTCACAATGCAACTGTCATCGTTAAAAAATATAAAGGATAGTATTGAATAAGGATAAAGAGATAATAGGTAGTTTAATACATTAAACTACCTATTTCTTCTTTGTAGCATATTGGGAATGTCATTACAGATATATAAGTTATACTTTTCAAGAAATAGAGCCTATTATAAAAAGCTAAAAAACATACTTGGTTTTGTACCAGGGAATGTCAAGCTATATCAAATGGCTTTTCGTCATAAGTCTGTAGCCGTTCCTATCAAAGAAGGGGTCAAAAATAGTAATGAGCGTTTAGAATTCTTGGGTGATGCTGTACTGGGATCTGTAATCGCGGAATTACTTTTCAAATTGTACCCTTACAAAGGAGAAGGTTTTTTAACTGAGATGCGTTCAAAAATTGTATCTCGAGCTAATCTTAACCAGCTTTCCCGTAAGTTGGGATTTGATCAACTTATCCAATATGATTCCCGTATGATTTCTTATACTACAAAGCAAGGCTCTCTCTTGGGTGATGCCTTCGAAGCCGTCGTAGGAGCGATCTATTTGGACAAAGGTTATCAGTTTACTAAAGAATTTCTTCTTACCAGAATTATAGATCCGCATGTGGATATTGAGACACTCGAGGTTACAGAGTCAAACTTCAAAAGTCGTTTGATCGAGTGGTGTCAGCAAGAAGGTAAAGAAGTTGTTTTCAATCTTATCGAAAATCCTGAAGGAGAATCTTCTAAAATGTTCAGTATTGAAGTCGCTGTTGCTGGAGAAGTTTGTGGTATTGGTCGAGATTTTAACAAAAAAAGTGCAGAAAAATTGGCGGCTGAAAAAGCTTGTGAATTTTTGAAAATCATATAATTCTCTCTCTTGGCGATAATCTTTCGCTGTATTTTTTCATATTCGCTTTGTTATCTTACCTTTGCAGTATGGCAGCAATTAAACCATCATTAGCTAAAGGTACGCGTGATTTTTCTCCTGCTGAGATGGAGAAAAGAAATTATATCTTCAATACGCTAAAAACAGTTTTCAAAAAGTTTGGTTACAACGAAATTCAAACTCCTTCCTTCGAAAATCTATCAACTCTAACCGGAAAATACGGTGATGAAGGTGATAAATTAATCTTTAAAATCTTAAATTCTGGAGATTATTTGTCTAAAGTATCCGACGAACAATTGACAGAACGTAATTCCAATAAATTAATTCCTCATATTACAGAAAAAGCACTTCGTTATGATTTAACAGTACCTTTTGCAAGGTATGTTGTTATGCATCAAAATGATATTGCTTTACCTTTCAAACGTTTCCAAATTCAACCGGTTTGGCGTGCAGACCGCCCACAACGTGGTCGTTATCGCGAATTTTATCAATGTGATGTGGATGTTGTAGGTTCGGATAGCTTATTGAATGAGGCTGAATTTATTTTGATTTATCAAGAGGCGTTGCAAGCATTAGGCTTGAAAGATTTCACTATCAAAATTAATAATCGCAAAATTTTATCGGGTATTGCCGAGATTATCGGTAAACCAGAACTTATCGTTGATATGACTGTGGCTATTGATAAGTTGGATAAAATTGGTTTGGATGGTGTGAATAAAGAATTATTGGAAAGAGGATTTACCAACGAGGATTTGGAAACATTGAAGCCTATTATTGAGTTACAAGGTTCGAATGAGGAAAAGCTTTCGCAGCTAAAAACTGTATTAGCAACTTCTGAAAACGGTTTAAAAGGTATTCAAGAAATTGAAGAAGTCTTTGCTTATGTAAAAGCGTTCGCAGGTGAACAGATCTTGCCAAAATTTGTAGAAGTCGATATTACTTTAGCGCGCGGATTGAATTATTATACCGGTTGTATCTTCGAAGTGAAAACAAACGAAGTGGCAATGGGCAGTATTGGTGGCGGTGGACGCTATGATGACTTAACGGGCATGTTTGGGTTGAAAGGATTAACAGGAGTGGGTGTATCCTTTGGAGCGGATCGAATCTATGATGTGTTGGAAGAATTGAACTTATATCCAGAGTCAAATTCAACTAATACGAAAGTCTTGATTATCAACTTCGATAAAACTTTAGAATCATTTACCCTACCATTATTAGCTTCACTTCGTCAATCAGGTGTTGCCGCAGAACTTTATCCAACGGCTGCCAAATTGAAGAAACAAATGAGCTATGCTGACGCAAAGCGTATTCCATACGTATTATTGATTGGTGATGAGGAGAAAGAGTCGGGCTTATTAAGTCTAAAAAATATGGAATCAGGTGAGCAAGTGAAAGTGAGCAAAGAAGACCTTATCGCACAATTAAGTTAAGGGAAAAAAAATACATAGGATAAATTGGATAAATTTATTGTGTCGTAACAATTCCGACCTAAGTTTTTATCCATTTATGACAAAAATTACTTAAATCAGGAATTAAAAGTGTCATAATTATCGATATAAATTGTTAGATTTGTAATCGGTTAAGTAAGAAACAATACTTTAAAATGAGTTCAACACCTATAACAAAAGAGACATATCTAGAGTGGTATAAATCAATGCTACTCATGCGTAAATTTGAAGAAAAAGCAGGACAACTTTATGGACAACAAAAAATCCGTGGATTCTGTCATTTATACATTGGTCAAGAAGCTGTTGTAGCTGGTACTGTATCGGCGACAAGACCTGAAGACACATTTATTACATCATATAGAGATCACGCCCAAGCTTTAGCGAAAGGTGTATCTGCGAATGCATGTATGGCTGAACTTTATGGTAAAGCAACAGGATGTTCTAAAGGTAAAGGTGGATCAATGCACTTTTTTGATAAGTCAAAAGGTATGATGGGTGGTCACGGTATCGTAGGTGGTCAGATTCCTTTAGGCGCTGGTATTGCTTTCGCAGAAAAATACTTGGGTACAGACAATGTGAACGTGTGTTTCATGGGTGATGGTGCTGTACGTCAAGGTGCTTTGAATGAAACTTTCAATATGGCGATGTTATGGAAATTACCTGTAATCTTTGTTTGCGAGAACAATGGTTATGCAATGGGTACTTCTGTAAAACGTACTACAAATATGATGGACATTTTCAAAATTGGTTTAGGTTTTGATATGCCATGTGCGCCAGTAGATGGTATGGATCCAGTAGCTGTTCACAATGCTATGGATGAGGCTGTTCAACGTGCTCGTGCGGGTGAAGGTCCTACATTCTTAGAGATTCGTACTTACCGTTACAAAGGTCACTCTATGTCAGATCCTGCAAAATACCGTACTAAAGAAGAATTAGAAGAGTATAAAGGTAGAGACCCGTTAATTACAACTAAATCAGCTATTTTAGAGAACAAATATGCTGACGAGGCTTGGTTTGCTGAGGTAGAGGCTGAAGTGAAAAAAGTGGTAGAAGAATCAGTGAAATTTGCTGAAGAATCACCGTATCCTTCAGTGGATGAATTGTACAAAGATATCTATGTACAAGAGGACTATCCATTCGTAATGGACTAATACAACATTATTCAAGGTTTTTATAAAAGATATAATCTACTATAATACATGGCTGAAGTAGTAAAAATGCCTAAAATGAGCGACACGATGACCGAAGGGGTGATCGCGAAATGGCACAAAAAAGTTGGTGATAAAGTAAACTCTGGAGATCTTTTAGCAGAGGTTGAAACAGATAAAGCAACAATGGATTTCGAATCTTATCAAGATGGTACATTGTTATATATTGGTCCAAAAGAAGGTGAAGCAGTGCCAGTGGATGCTGTAATCGCTGTTTTGGGCGAGGAAGGAGAGGATTTCCAAGCTTTATTAAGCGGAGGAGATGCGGCTCCTGCAAAAGAAGAAAAATCTGAAGCTAAAGCTGAAGAAACTGAGGCTCCTGCTGCAGCGACTTCTACTGTTACAGCAGAAGACTTAGGCGTTACAGTAATTACAATGCCATTGTTGAGCGACACGATGAAAGAAGGTGTTATTGCACAATGGAACTTCAAAGTAGGGGATACCATCAAATCGGATGATGCTATCGCTGATGTAGAAACGGATAAAGCAACAATGGAAGTTACAGCGTATGCTGATGGAACGCTATTGTATGTAGGTTTAGAAGCTGGTGAAGCTGCAAAAGTAAATGATATCATTGCGATTGTAGGTCCTGCTGGAACTGACATTACTCCATTGTTGAATCAACCTGCTTCTGCTCCTAAGGCTGAAGCGAAAGAAGAAAAAGCACCTGAAGCATCTACTACTTCTGCTCCAGCGGCTACTGCTTCGACTTCATCTAATGATGACTCTAGAGTGAAAGCTTCTCCTTTGGCACGTAAAATTGCTAAAGAAAAAGGTATTAACTTAAATGATGTTAAAGGTTCAGCAGACGGTGGTCGCATCGTGAAAAAAGATGTAGAAAACTTTGTTCCTACAGCTAAATCAGAATCTGCTCCAGCTCAAGAATCTGCAAAACCAGAAACTAAAACTATTAGCTTACCAACTTTCGTTGGCGAGGAAAAATATACTGAGTCGAATGTTTCGCAAATGCGTAAAACAATCGCTCGTCGCTTAGGCGAATCTTTATTTACTGCTCCGCACTTCTATTTGACAGTAAGTATCGACATGGATAATGCTATTGCTGCACGTACGCAAATCAATGAGGTTGCTCCAGTAAAAGTATCTTTCAACGATATGGTAATCAAAGCGGTTGCAGTAGCGTTGAAACAACACCCTGCAGTAAACTCTTCATGGCAAGGGGATAAAATAAGATTCAACCAACATACCAACATCGGTGTTGCTATGGCGGTAGAAGATGGTTTATTGGTACCAGTGGTACGTTTTGCTGATGGCAAAACATTATCACATATCTCAGCAGAGGTTAAAGATTTCGCAGGTAAAGCGAAATCTAAAAAATTAACTCCAGCAGATTGGGAAGGTTCAACTTTCACAGTATCTAACTTGGGTATGTTTGGTATTGATGAATTTACATCAATTATCAATTCTCCTGATGGTGCAATCTTATCAGTAGGAGCAATCCAACAAATCCCTGTTGTGAAAAATGGTGCTGTAGTACCAGGTAACGTAATGAAATTGACTTTAGGTTGTGACCACCGCGTAGTGGATGGTGCGACAGGAGCTCAATTCTTACAAACATTAAAAGGATTATTAGAAGCGCCAATCCGTTTATTAGCGTAAAAAGATTGTTGCTTAGCATAAAAAGAAGCCACTTTACAAAATAAAGTGGCTTCTTTTTTGGTTTTTATTTGAGATTCCTTTTATATTTAATTGAATTGAAAAATCGTATTGTAGCGTGAATAGATTAGTTAGGTTAATAGCATTTTTTGTAAGTACAATTTTTATTATTTCGTGTAAGTCAGAAGCTAAAAAACAAGAGGAAGTATTGCAAAAGCAATCTGAATTAGATAGCATAGCTTTAATATATGATCCCAAAAATTTTGATCCTCGTGTGGATGAATTTATGCAAAAACTGCATAAACGATCAGGCTTCAATGGTAATGTATTAGTTGCTAAGAAAGGAAAAATCATTTATCAAAATTCTTTTGGATGGGCGGATTATTTACATAAAGATAGTTTACATATTGATTCTAAATTCGAATTAGCCTCAGTATCAAAACCAATGACAGCTTTAGCTGTTTTACAATTAATAGATAAAGGAAAAGTAGGGATCGATCAATTAGTTTCGGACTTTTTTCCAGGTTTCCCATATGAAGGAGTTACCGTTAGACAGCTACTGACACATCGTTCTGGAATGCCTAATTATGTGTACTTCGTAGATAAAATTTGGCCTGATCGTAAAATGGGAATGTCCAATACGGATGCAATAAATTTACTGATCGAGCATAAGCCAGGTCGATATGGTAAACCTGATGGTAGATTTCACTACAATAATTCCAACTATATGATGTTGGGTGCTATCGTAGAGAAAGTTTCAGGACAGGACTTTGACACGTATATGCAGGAAAATGTTTTTAAGCCTGCAGGCATGAAGAATACAGCTGCCTTATCTCGTGTTAAATACGATAAAATTCCTACCGATGTAATTGGGCATGATCGTGTATGGCGCAGATCTGTAGTACAGGATTATTTGGATGGGCCATTAGGCGATAAGGGGATTTACAGTACAGTAAAGGACATGTATTTGTTGGATAGAGCTTTGAAAGAAGGTCGTTTGTTAAAACCCGAATTGTTGGACTCTGCATATGTGCCTCGCTCGGACGCCAAGAGAGGTGTTTTTAGCTATGGCTATGGTTGGCGAATGTTTACTTCTGGTAAGGAAAAAATTGTCTATCACACAGGATGGTGGCACGGATTTAAAAATCTTTACGTAAGAGATTTAACAAATGATGTGACAATTGTGTTATTGTCAAATATGGTAAACGGAAGCTTAAATCAACTCGATGAGTTGTATAAAATCTTAGAAATGCCTATATTAAGACAAAATGCATATGATGCCAACGGCGGATTTGTGGAACATTAATATTATAAATTTAAGTATATGAAAAAGACATTGATTTTAGGAGCAAGCACGAATTCAGCGAGATATTCTTATTTAGTAGCAAATAAGTTAGTTAGAAAGGGATATCCCATTGTCAATGTCGGCCGTAAAGTAGGAGAGGTAGCAGGGGTAGCTATTGAGCCAGCCGAAGAAATTCATACAGACATTGACACTATTACATTATATGTAGGGCCTCGAAATCAGGCTCCTTATTATGATTATATTCTTAAGACTAAACCCAAACGTGTAATATTCAACCCTGGGGCCGAGAATCCAGAGCTATCTTCTATGCTGAAAGAGGCAGGAATAGAGCCTGTAGAAGCTTGTACATTAGTGATGTTAAATACTGGTCAGTATTAATATTAAAATTTTAGAGTTTATAAATATAAGACGCTTGTGAAATCAAATCACAAGCGTCTTTATTTTATGTAAAAGATTGACCCTTTGCTTGTAGTTGTCAATTGCTCTAAATTATACTAAGTCAGATTTTCTTATAAGTAGAAAATTGAACTTCTTTAGTTATCAATATTTATAAATCTTTCTTTAAGTTAAAATATTATATTGAATTTGAATATAGCCTGATAATGTAATTGTTCCCATACTTTATATAATTTTTTGCCAATCGAATCATATGGGTGATGTACGTCCTCTTCTTTTTATTATTAATGTGCTCTTAGAGATTTGTTTATTTTCAATTTTATAACACCTAA
>NZ_JAAKGQ010000035.1:0-37236 GCF_011043515.1 Sphingobacterium sp. SGL-16
AACTTACCACCCTATTTCTCATCTTTAGTTTATTCTTAAAATGTCTTGATATATTATGCGTAATTTCTGTATAATTGTTAGTCCCATCTGATTTTTTCCAAAAGTATGGTTTAATCGCAGCACAATTATCATGTTCGAAAATCATATTTAATAGAGTTCTGTCCGATAAACCACAAGAATGTCCCCATATATAAACAACATAAGAATCACTATTTATAAATTCCATTAATTTACTATAGTTTGAATTTTTAAAATATTCAAACGATTTTATATGCGTAAAGAATTCATTGATATTTGTTTTCTCCATTTCTAGGTAATCAGCATCTATTTCATCACCAAAACCGAATACAGGTAAATTTTCCCCTCGCAATGATCCATGAATATTGATATGCTGATAATTTCTCCTGTTTAAATCATATGGTAATCCAGTATAATTGAAGTTTAGAAAGCATACTTCTTTGGGTTTGATATACTTTTTATTATCGTCTGTGTAATCTTCATCTAATAAATTCTTGATATGATGTTTCTCCTTAATAATATCAACATTAATATCGGAATCAGCAGAATAATCAAAGTCATAGTTCACTTTTTGTCTTGCCTCTAATATTTTACTTAAATAGATAACTAAATATTTTTTTAAAACATTCAATTCTTTATTAATAGATTCTAATTTAATTTCAGCTTCTTGAATTTTATCTTCAATCTGCATGAGCTTTAAGCATCGTTTAAGCTCTTTATAATACATCATTTCAATATCAACCCAATTTTTCTGAAGCTGGTGTGTTAAAAGTGTTTTAAAGAATTCAGATATATTTTTGATTTTATAATTTAAGAATTTATCCTTCAAATAACAGAATATTCCCTCTTTAGGAAATTCAATACTATAATCCAATATAAAATCGATAACTTCATCTATATGTGCATATTTTGGAGCATTATTTGAATATTTATCATTTATTGGTGTAATATCTATTCGAATTAGATTATCTAATAAATCATCTTCTTCTATCGTATTAATAGCTCTTTTTATTAGCCACTTTAAAAAATCTGAATACTTCGTTGACAATCCATTATGGATATCAAATCCATTGCCAACAATAATTAATTTATTCATAGGTAGATTTAGACGTTACTTAGATTTACTCCTCATTATAATTTAAATCCTTATCAAAGTTTTCTTTTAATTGAGATAATGCAAAGATGGCAATACCACTAAGCAAGACTAAAGTTATTCCAGCTGCCCATATTATTCCATATTGATCGACTAAAAAACCATAAAGCATGGTAGAAGGTATCAATGCACCGCGGACAAAGTTTGGTGCTGTAGTAGCTACAGTTGCACGTAAGTTTGTACCAAACTGTTCGGCTGCGATAGTCACAAAAGTTGCCCAGTAACCTACCCCTAATCCCATTAGAAAAGCCAACAGCATAAATTTTTCTTCGCTAATTCCTTGACTAGTTAAATACCAAATAGAAGTCAGCAAAATTAGAATCTGGCAAATAAAAACGACTTTACGGCGGGATTTAAGCCATTGAGCAAGTAAGCCTGCAAAGAAATCCCCAACAGAAATACCCAAGTAGGTAAACATGACACCTTTACCCGCACTCAATAAAACTGGTGCTCCTAAAGCTTTACCAATTTCAGGAGATTGAGTCACCAACACCCCTACCACAAACCAAATCGGTAAACCGATACAAAGACAATAGATATAGCGAACGATACGTTCCTTACTCGTAAATAATAGTTTTAAACTTCCTTTTTGAATATGTTGTTGAGAAGCGGTATGAGAAAATAAACCTGATTCAAATGTTCCGACGCGCATGAGTAATAGTAGAACACCCATTCCTCCTCCTACAAAATAAGCCGTACGCCAATCAAACCACTCAGATACATAATAAGCTAGGATCGCGCCTAGAACTCCTACTCCCGCTACGATCATGGTTCCATATCCACGTTTGTTTTTCGGCATACTTTCACTTACCAAGGTAATACCAGCACCTAATTCTCCAGCTAACCCTATGCCAGCAATGAAACGAATAATTCCATATGTGGTCACATCTTGTACAAAACCATTATAGATATTTGCTAACGAATACATTAATATCGAACCAAATAACACCTTGATACGACCATATTTATCAGCTATCACGCCCCATATCAAACCACCCAGCAACAGTCCACCCATTTGCATATTAAGTACAAATTCACCCTTACTGCGCATCAGCTCTTCGGGCACACCGATTTCCTGGAAGGACTTGATACGGACGATAGAGAAAATAATGAGGTCATATATATCCACGAAATAGCCTAAAGCCGCGACGGTCACCAACAGAAAAATGTTGCTTTTCTTTTCCATGATTTAGATTGATTAAGCGCGAAAGATAGCACAGAAAATTATTTTAAACAACAAATTGCGCACATTTGACGATTGTCAATGCAATTAATTGTATTTTTGCCGCATGAAATTATCGCCATCGAGTCTTAAGTGGGTTTTGCGTACTTATCCTCCATTTTTGTTTCAACGAATTTGGGTGAAAAAGATATACGACAATTTTAGAGGTGCTGAGGTTAAGATTTACAAAAGCTTTTTAAATATCAATTCCAATAAAACAGTTTTTGGAGGAACGATTTTCTCGGCATTAGATCCTATGCATTCCATTTTGCTGGATCAGTTATTCAAACAAAAGGGTTTAAAAAAGACGGTGGCCTGGTTGAAATCTGCCAAAATTGACTACTTAAAACCCGGAACAACTGATTTAACTTATAGTATTCAACTCAATGAAGATGAGATAAATGAAGCTTTCAGCATCATAAAAGAAAACGGAAAAGTTATCAAAACCTTTACTACCGAAGTATTTGATAAAAATGGCGTAAAATGTGCCGTTTGCCAAAATGAAATTTATATACGAGATTTGACTTTTGACTTTAGTAAACTAAAACATATACAAAGAGATAAAGTTAAAACAGCATAAACTGTAATCATATGAAAAAAATTATTCTAGCTGCATGTGTCGCTATGGTGACGATGAGCAGTTGTCAGCAAAAATCAACTAAAGACGCTACGCAAGTACAACAATATGCGGAAGAGGCTATTAAAGTACATGACGAAATCATGCCTCAAATTTCGCACTTTGATCGTGCTACGCTAAAAATTGATTCTATTTTAGAAAACTTGGGCAGCATCGCACAAAAAGATAAATCCGTAGATACTGCTGCTGTGAAAGCTGATTTGGAAACTTTGAAAGCGAATCTAGAAAATGCTACAGACAATATGATGTCGTGGATGAAAGATTATGCTCCAGACAGTACGGACGTAGCGTATCAAAAAGCAGAAGTGGAAAAAGTAAAAGCGATGAAAAAGCAATTTGAGGATGTTTCATTAGAAAGTAATACAAAGTTGGGTAAATTTTAATAGCCATGATTAAAAATATTTTAGCCGTAGCAACTGTTTGTCTAGCTTTTTTAGCCTGCCAATCAAACAGTAAGAAATTACCTATCATAGGCGATAGAGAAGTTGCAGAAAAAGTGGTTGATGGTAAAACTGTGATTGATACTATTTATCCTGCAATACCAAAATTCGAGTTTTTAAATCAGGATAGTGTTTTAATTTCGGATAAAAATTTTGAGAACAAAATTTACGTAGCAAACTTTTTCTTTACGCATTGTCCAAGCATCTGCCCTACCATGCAACGCAATTTGCTGAAGGCATATGAAAAATTCAAAGGAAATTCGGGTGTAGCTTTCTTATCACATAGCATTGATTTTAAACATGATCAACCTCATGTATTAAAGTCTTACGCGACTAAATTAGGAATAGATAATGATCAATGGCAATTTGTGACAGGATCGAAAGCGGATATTTATGGTATCTCGGATAAATATTTAGTATTTACTAAAGAAGACGAAAATGTGGCTGGTGGATATGATCATTCGGGTTATTTAGTTCTTATCGACCATGATAAACATATTCGTGGCGTTTATGATGGTACTAGCGACGAAGAAACTGAAAAATTATTAAGTGATATCGATATTTTATTAGCAGAATACAAATAGTATGAAATTCGTTTATACGCTGCTAATTTTTGGTCTGATGATAATTGGTTTTGCCCAATTATCATCATGCCATAATAATAATTTGAATATCCAAACAGCGCAATACGCTGTGAATGGGCAAAAACTATATAAAATTCATTGCCAAAACTGCCATGGTGCTAAAGGTGAAGGATTAGGAAAACTATATCCACCGCTGACCGACAAAAATTTTCTTTCCCAAAATAGAAATCAACTTGTCTGTATAATTAAAAATGGATTGGACGGTGAAATTGTTATCAACGGAGAAACGTTCAATCAAAATATGCCTGCGTTGAGTACGCTTAATGATGTCGATATTGCCTATATATTAACGTATGTCACTACGCATTTCGGAGATGCAGACTCTACCTTTACCCAAGAAGAAGTAGCTCAAAGCCTTAAAGATTGTAAATAGGTTTATTCATAAACTTATCTGTCATCCCGATATCAGTACCAATCTGTAATTTTCTCACTCCACATTGTTCGTTCGAAATGACGAAATAAAGAACGTCTTTATGAAACACACAGCAATCTCATTATCATACTTGAGAGCAGATCGAGAAATATCTATTCCTAATATTTGTAATAACCTCGCTTTCTAACCATCATTCTGATGTTAGGAAGAATCTAAAGCATGCTCTTAATATCGTTTTATTTTATGTATTTAAGGTAATCCTAAGATTGCCTTATGATTATAGAAAGAAAAAAATCTTCCATCTACACCAATATTCTAATTGGAATAGCCCTTTTAGCTCTTATTTCTATCGCTATATTTGAGCCAAACGGAGGATTTAAATTTTATTATTTAATCTTCTTATTTATTGCCATTTATGATTTCATTGTTGCAATTTACAATTGGAAAACACCATTAGTAAAATTATCTGATAATACAATTACCTTCTATGTATTCCCAAATAAAAAGTTTACCTACAATGTTGAAAATATAACGGCAGATTATAAATCCGGTGATTATATATTTATAACTGATAAAGCCAACAAGTATAAAATCACAAAATCAGACATCCCCCAAAAACAAATTAACACTTTCGAAGACTATATTATTAGGTTACAAAAATTTCAATCGAATCAGAATTTAGTTACATAAATATAAAAAAAAGGTTTTCAAACGGGGAGAATGAAAACCTTTACTAACCAATTATAAACCTAAATTATGATAGTGCAAATATAAGTGTATTATATACACTATGCAAGTAATTTTGTTGTTTTAACAATTATTTAACATTGGAAATTCATTCTCTTATTTTTATAACAAGATTTTGACATATTTAGGTCTGAAGAATTGCTACATTTGCCTACCGAATGAACGTTCAATTTACAGACAAAATAGACAGTATCTTCAAAAGTACCTTGCTACTTATCAAAGATAACGGCTTTCATGGCACACCAATGAGTCAGATAGCCAAGCATGCCGATGTAGCTATTGGCACTATTTACCATTACTTTCCCTCCAAGGATAACCTCATATTAGAACTTTTTCAATATTGCAGGAAACAGCTTTATACGTATATTTTTCAAAACGTAAACCAAGACATGTCCTATAAGGAACAGTTTTATAATGTCTTCAAAAGCTTTTGCTTGTTTCATATCGAAAAACGCGAATACTCCTGCTTTTTCGAACAGTTTTACAATTCACCATATAATGAAACCGTACGTACAAAAGAATCGGAAGAAGGTCCATACGCACAAAATGCTTTTATGAAATTTATTCAGCGTGGAATCAATGAGCAGGAGATTAAAGAGCTCGATGAAAAAGTGATTTGTGCAGCTTACATAGGAGCTGCAGTTTCTTATGCAAAAACCATAGTACACGGAAAAATACCTTTTAACGAACAACATTTAACAGATTTGATTGACATCATCTGGACTGGAATAAAAATCAACGAATAAATATGAAATATAGATTTAAATATCTCCTTCCCCTTTTATTATGTGCCGTAACCGGAACATCCATAGCTCAGACGAATTCTGAGTTGGGACCTAATGCTTCGCTTGATGATTTGATCACGTACGCGTTGCGTAACAAGATCGACCTAAAACAAGCACAGTTAGACAAAGAAATTGGCGAAAAGGAAATTGCTTCTGCCCTATCAGGTTGGTTTCCACAAATCAACGCGACAGGAAGTCTTGGACATGCTATTCAGGTTCCTACCGTAAATATCGGAGGTAGCGAAGTGCAAATGGCACAGAAGAACACTAGTGCCTTAATCTTTCAAGCAGAACAATCCATTATCAGCCCACAATTATTTCAGGTATCCAAAGCATCAAAATTCATCCGAGAACGAAATGATTTGAATGTAGAAAGCACGAAAATCAATACGATTGTCGATGTAAGCAAGGCTTATTATGATATTTTGACAAGTGAAGAACAAATCAAAATCATCAACGAAAATATTACACGTCTGGAAAGACAATTAACGGAAGCTACTTCGCGTTATGAAGTAGGTTTGGTGGATAAAACGGATTTCAAAAGAGCACAGATCTCCTTGAATAATGCAAAAGCAAGTTTGAAATCGGCTTTAGAGAATCGTCAATATAAATACGATTTCTTAAAATCTTTATTAAATATTCCGACACAAGAATCCGTTTCGCTATCCTTTGCTAACCAAAACATGGAGAGCAATATCTTATTGGATACTGCAGAAATCTTACAAATAGCAAATCGTATAGAATTTAAGCAAATTCAAAATTTGCAAGAAATCCAAAAATTGAATACGCAATACCAAAAATGGAATTTCTTACCAAAATTGAACGCGTATGCTAACTATGGTTTGAACTATAGAAATAATGAGTTTTCTGATTTGTACAGCAATAATATTCCTTCTTCCAATATTGGGCTTAGCTTATCGGTCCCAATTTTTCAAGGCGGTAAAAGAATACATGAAATTCGTAAATCAGAATTACAAGAGCAACGTTTGGAAATGGATTTGCAAAATCTAGAAAATCAAATCAGCGCACAATACTCGGCAGCAATGGCTTCTTATCGTGCCAACATGAACGAATGGCGTAACGCAAAAGGCAATATGGAACTTTCGGAAGAAGTCTATAACACCATCAAATTGCAATACGATGCTGGTGTCAAAACTTACTTAGAATTGATGACTGCTGAAACAGACTTAAAAACCTCACAATTAAACTATTTGAATGCTTTATATGCAGTATTAGTTAGCAAACTAGATATTCAAAAAGCATTAGGAACTGTCACATCAAATAATTAGAAACAACCTACTTAGACAATATAAATACAATGAATAAAACGCAATTATTTTCAGCATTATTGATTTCAGGATTGTTGGCACAATCATGTAATTCTAAAGATGGCAAACAAGCCGCGCAAGCACAACAAGCTAATGCAGCTACTCCCGTGAGTATGACTGTAGTGGGCAAAGAGATTGTGACTGGTGTAAAAAGCTATCCTGCGAATGTAGTGGCTTTGCAAGAAACAGAAATTCGCGCTGAAGTATCTGGATATATCACCAATATTTACGTAGCAGATGGTGCTTTCGTATCTAAAGGTCAACGTTTGTACGAAATTGACCGTACACGCTATCAAGCAGCAGTAGACCAAGCAAAAGCTAATTTGGCTATTGCGAAAGCAAATTTAGAGCGTGTTCAAAAAGATTTGCAACGTTACCAAACGTTAGCAGAGAAAGATGCAATTGCTAAGCAAACCTTGGATTACGCTTTCACGGATGTTAATAATCAAAAAGCACAAGTACAAGCTGCTGAAGCTGCTTTGACTACGGCTCAAACAAACTTGCATCGTTCTGTTATCGTTGCCCCTTTCTCAGGAACTGTAGGAATTTCTCAAGTTAGAAACGGCGCATTAGTAAGCGCAGGCACAACATTGTTAAATACAATTTCATCTACAAATCCTATTGCTGTTGAATTCCAAATTAACGAGCGCGATATTGCTGAGTTCACCAAGCTACAAGCAAATGCTGGTGGCACAGAGATTTATGTGACTTTACCTGACGGAACGCGTTACACAGAAGCTGGACGTATTGCTACCATTGACCGTGCTGTAGACAGCCAAACCGGAACATTAAAAGTACGTGCTTCATTTGCCAACAATGCGAATACACTTCGTTCGGGTATGAATACGACATTGAATGTTGCGAGCACTTCGGCTACTGAAGAAACTGTCATTCCATACAAAGCTGTATTCGAACAA
Source organism: Sphingobacterium sp. SGL-16 (assembly GCF_011043515.1). Lineage (NCBI taxonomy): Bacteria > Pseudomonadati > Bacteroidota > Sphingobacteriia > Sphingobacteriales > Sphingobacteriaceae > Sphingobacterium > Sphingobacterium sp. SGL-16. The sequence continues at coordinate 8,265 of NZ_JAAKGQ010000035.1, forward strand.
TTAGGTGTGTTCAATGTGTACACCGTTAATGATAGTAGCAAAGTAGAATTGAAACAAGTGACTTTGGGAAATAAAATCCAAGACAAAGTAGTCATTACTTCAGGTCTTGAAGCAGGACAAAAAATTGTATTGGACGGAGCAGCAGCATTACGACCTGGTACAAAAGTAGTTGAAGCTCCCGTTATAAACAATCAATAATATTTGCCAAAACTTTAAATAAATAAGAATGATTTCAGAAGTATTTATTAAAAGGCCAGTAACCGCAATGGTTATTTCTATATTGATTACCATTATAGGAACCATTTGTATTACGACCTTACCTATCAGTCAGTATCCTTCTATTGCGCCTCCAACAGTTACGGTGACTGCGAACTACACAGGTGCCGATGCACAGACGGTCGAGCAGACCGTGACTACTCCTATAGAAAGTCAAATCAATGGTACTCCGGGCATGATTTACATGTCTTCAAATAGTATGTCTAATGGTCAATCTCAAATCACGGTTACATTTGAGGTGGGAACCGACATCGATATTGCTACACTCGACGTGCAAAACCGTGTAGGTATTGCCGAACCTTCCCTTCCAGAAGCTGTTCGTCGTCTAGGTGTAACTACACGTAAAGCCAATTCCGATATTTTGATGTTGGTTTCATTGGTTTCTCCAAAAGGAACACGCGATGACAAGTTTTTGTCCAATTATGCAAACTTATACGTAAAAGATGCGTTGATGCGTGTAAATGGTGTAGGTGATGTTACAGCATTCGGTCAACCTTTCTCCATGCGTGTTTGGTTAGATGCTAACAAATTGGCGAACCTAAACATGACTCCCGCTGATATATCCACGGCTATCAATGAACAAAATATCCGTATCCCGGGAGGTTCTGTTGGTGGTCGTCCGCAAGAAACTTCTACGGTATTTGAATATCCTGTTATTACCAATTCGGACTTATCAGAAGTGGAGGATTTCGAAAATATCGTTGTCAAAACGAATACAGACGGCTCTATTGTCTTATTAAAAGATGTTGCACGTGTAGAATTGGGCCAATTCAACTACGGTACGACTACCAAAGTAAACGGTATGCGATCTACAGGTATGATGATAAATCAAACTCCAGGAGGTAACGCTGTAGAAACTGCCGAAGGTATTATGCAGACTTTGGATAAGCTGAAACAGTCTTTCCCTGAAGATGTAGATTATGTCATTGGTTACGAAACAGTTTCCGTGGTAAATGCCTCTATTGAGTCCGTAATTCATACGTTGGTGGAAGCCTTAATTTTGGTTACAATCGTTGTATTCTTCTTCTTACAAAGTTGGAGAGCGACATTGATTCCTGTATTAGCGATTCCTGTTTCAATTGTAGGAACATTTATCTTCTTCACAATGTTTGGATTCTCCATCAACAATCTGACGATGCTTGCCTTTGTATTAGCGATTGGTATTGTGGTGGATGACGCCATTGTCGTGGTGGAAGCTGTTCAGCATTATATCGACCATTACAAGATGTCGGCAAAAGAAGCAACTATGCGTGCGATGAAAGATATCACTGCGCCAGTTATCGCGATTGCCCTAATCTTGGCAGCAGTATTCGTTCCTGTAGGATTTATTCCAGGTATGGTGGGTAAATTGTATCAACAATTTGCGATTACTATTGCGGTATCCGTAATGTTATCGGCATTCATCGCCTTGACATTGACGCCTGCATTGTGTTCGTTATTATTAAAACCATCAGCAGTAAACAAAGAATCAAGAGGATTAAACAAGTTCTTCTACAAATTCAACCAATGGTTCGAAAAAGTAACCTACAGATATTCTAAAGGTGTTCAAAAAGCAATTAAAGCAGCTCCTTTAATGTTAATTCTATTGCTTTGTATTTTCATTGGTACAGGCTGGATGTTCCAAACAAAACCTACAGGATTTATTCCTACTGAAGATGGCGGTATGTTTTTCGCGGGTGTTACCTTGCCAGAAGGTTCTTCTTCGGCACGTACAGAAGCTCTATTAGAAGAATTACAACAAGATTTACGTAAGGATTTCCCTGAAATCAAATACGTAACATCTATCTCTGGTATCAATATCTTAAATAGATCATTTAAATCGAATGGTGGTTCATTATTCGTTTCATTAAAACCTTGGAAAGAACGTACACGTACAGCTAGTGAAATCACTGGAGCTATTATGGCAAAATACGCGGCTTTTTCACAAGCTCGTATCTTGGCGGTAACTCCTCCAGCCATCCCTGGTTTGGGTTCTACAGGTGGCTTCTCGATGCAAATTCAGGATTTACAAACCGTAGATATCAAACAATTCGAAGCTCAAGTAGGTAAATTCTTAGCTGCGGCAAATCAACGTCCAGAAATTGGTATGGCTTATACCCTTTTCAGCTCGAACTCTCCAAACTATAAATTGGAAGTCAATCGTGAGCAAGCAAAAAGAATGGGTGTTCCAATTTCGAACATCTACTCTACTATCTCTTCTTACTTAGGAAGTAGCTATGTCAATGACTTTACGAAATACGGTCGTAACTTCCGTGTGGTAACGCAAGCGGATACCGAATACCGTATGAATATCGAAGACATCAACAAATTGTACGTGAAGAATGCACAAGGTAATCCAGTTCCAATGGGTGCTTTGGTATCGTACGAATTGACAACCATGCCTTCGATTCTGAATCACTACAATATCTTTAGAAGTATTGATTTATCAGGTAGTGCTGCTCCAGGTTACAGTTCTGGTGACGTTATCAAAGCCTTGGAAGAAGTAGCGGAAGAGACGCTAACAGATGGCTACGATTATCAATTCTCTGGCCTTTCCTTACAAGAAAAGCAGTCTGGTTCAAAAACAATCCAAATCTTTGCATTGTGTATCCTTTTTGTGTTCTTGTTATTGGCAGCCTTATACGAAAGCTGGTCAGTACCATTCTCCATCCTTCTTTCAGTACCTCTAGGAATTTTCGGAGCGATTTTGACCTTGATGTTTATTCCAACATTGGATAACAACATCTTTGCGCAGATTGGTTTAGTCACGATTATTGGTCTTGCAGCTAAAAATGCGATTTTGATTGTCGAGTTTGCTAAAGAGCGCGTGGATATCGGTATGCCATTATTGGATGCGACTATCGACGCTGTTAAATTACGTCTTCGTCCAATTGTCATGACTTCCCTAGCCTTCATCTTAGGTATTATTCCATTGATGTTGTCAACAGGAGCTGGTGCCGTTTCTCGCCAAACTATTGGTTGGACAGTATTCGGTGGTATGACAGCAGCAACATTCTTAGCTATTTTCATCGTACCTGTACTATTTGTGGTGATTACACGTGTAGCTTATGGTAAGAAAAAATTAGCGGAATTAGAAGCTTCATTTGATGAAGAAAAGAAAAATCAGTTAAGTGCACACTAACTATAAATGGGTTTTTAACCTCAAAAGCCAGCTTGTTGAGCTGGCTTTTGTTTTATTATAAATTGCTTAATAATTTTTCAAACTCATTATCAAGCAGTTTAACGCCAACGGATATTTTTCCTTTGGCAATGTAAGTAGAAACGCTATATTTGCACTGTCGAACAACAAAACAGCTTGCCCAGCTGGCGGAATTGGTAGACGCGTTGGTCTCAAACACCAATATCTTCGGATGTGCCGGTTCGACTCCGGCGCTGGGTACTAAAAACCTTCTCCAATCGAGAAGGTTTTTTACTTTCATAAATTTTCAGGAATAGGTGTAATCCTCTAAAGGATTGGGAAGATTAGGAAATCTATAATTTACCGCTCCCATTAAAATCATATCAAAAAAAGGATTACTTCTTTTTTCTATAGTAAAACTCTTTGTTATATCCGCATCGACATTGATATCAGAAGCGAAGTCATTATACAATTCCTCTCGTTGGATCGAAATAGTATAACTTCCTTTATCCAGATCATTAAAAACTACTTTTCCATTATTGTCCGTCTCTGTAGAATAAATTACGCCTGATTCATTCTTTTTTAATAAGATGTTGATGTCTACCAATAAATTCCCGACCACATCCTTGAATGTTAACGTAAGATTAAATTTTGTTTTCTGTTGGCCTAAATTAATAATACCACCCTGTAGTAAAATTTTAGTGGGTATTAGGGTTTGATGCAAATTGGGTTTTACTTGTGTTCCAGTACGAGAGGTTTCCGCCAATTCTACTTTTCGGATTAAAGGTTTAGCTATCAATTTATTTTGAGACATGAGTTTGACTTTGGATATCCTCAAAACCTGAGGTTGCACTACGTCCATCTTTTTCCTATTCCTTACAAGATTCTTAAAAATGTAGGTTTGAGGAATTTTTTCTTCGGTGACGATGGGACTATCTTGTGCGGATGTGCTTTTATTATAAGCGTTAATCCGTCTCACAAACACAAATTTTTCGATATAAGCAGGTAACAGTCCTTTATTAATGTCATTTTCATCCGAAACAACCTGTGGATCTGTCAAATTCCAAAATCTAGAATTAATGAGATTTGGTTTAAACCAATTTCTAAGTAAAGTGACAAAAATATATTCAAATTCAATTTTAGAATAAGCAACATTGGTACTATTATATACATTGTATAGACTTTCTGATAAAGAAGATTTAGCGGAAAGCTCTAAATTTGAAATTTCATTCTCTTCTAATACTACTTTTTTCCAACCAGCGTATTCATACTTATAAATATCATTTGGTAGACACGTCACTGGTAAAAACTCAATGTTAGAACCTATCGTAGACACTTTAGAAAGATCTGCTCGAAGTTTTAAATATTCCTGATTCCATTGCGATACAAATACAGATCGCTCGCTTATATTGGAAACTATTTTAATGGCATTTTCAATCCCATCCTTGTCACCATCTACTATCCAATCGTTAAAAGCTTTATTTTGAAGAAATTCTAGCTCTGCTTTTTTTGATAAACTCTCTGTGTCATTGGGATTAGCCATAAGGTTATCATTCAAAATCAGCAAATCTTTGGTCAGACTTTCATATTTCGCTTTAAATTTGCTGTAATTTTCAAACTTTATAGATTTAGTCTCACCATCTTCTTGATAAAGCACCGCTTTTGCATTTCTATATTTTTGTTTATCATTCTCCGAAAGTGAACCTTCAATCAATTTAGCTTGATCAAATATTTTCTTATAATTTTCCTGCAAAAAAGACTCCGCATTCAACTCGTATATTTTTTGATTTTTTACAATGGCGTTCGCAAGATGAGCGAACGCCATTTGATTTTCATATTTATCGGAAATTTGGTGGTTAGTATCAGTATTATCCAAAAAATTAAAATCCTGGTTATTGAAACTCGTAGTAATTGGAGAAAAGGTAAGAAAATATCGACCTGATTCTTTATTTAACTGATTAAATACAGATTTCAGTTTTTCGAATATTATGGCATTTAAAAACATGATATTTTCTATTAAATCCAATTCTTGATATTAGGAAGTGGGTCGGGACTTTTTGGCAAAACATGGCAATTGAAACCTATGATCTGCATTCCTCTTACACTAATACCTTGCGTTTCTGAATGCGATGTTAAATCTGATTTATAGCTTGCTGATGAATAATGAGCATCTACGCTAAACGGCCCCCATCCTACCGATGTTTCTGCTTTATCGGATTTAAAGATGGAAGCATATTCCGAATTATATTTTCCAAAATCTAATACCAAATTGCGTATAAACAATACAGCGGTGGGATATGCTGGTAAAATACCATTTGGTGGTACTGCACCATCACTCAAGAATTCGCCTCTCGATTGTACCTCTGGACTTCCTGGATCTAATTTCCATGCTTTGGAAGTTAGAAACGGTGTTTTTAACCAAGGTCTTACAATAGGAACCTGACACATTTCAAAAGTCAATTTAAAATTAGAGGCATTAATTTTCTGGTTCTTACTTGAATCCTTATGTTGATATCCTGCGGATGCACCTATTCCTAAAAATCCAGCAGAAGCTCCGCCTCCATAGGAAGTGTATTTACTGGAAGAATGACGGGAATAATCAGATGAACTAAAGGAGAATTTTGTCCAGCCACCTGTCATAAAATTACCTGGTACTAATGAGGTGTAATAGAAATCTGAGCCAGAAGCAAGTCCTGTCAATTTAGCTTTTTCCAATGTATCTTTATATTCCGCTTTAAGCAAAGACAAATCCTTCGACATAATTTGGTCTATCCGAGCAGCAATACCATCATATTCGTTTTTGTAGCCATTGGTAATCCAGTCAGCCATTGCTGCTTGTACTTTCTTACGGAGAGAAGAGGCATTCATAGCCCAAAAGTGGACTGCTCTAGGATTATCAGCGGCAAGTGCATCCACCCTATATGTGTTATACTCTAAAACTGCGTCTACATAAGCAGCCATTTTTTCATTGTATAAGACTACCAAAGGACTAGGTTCTATTACTTCTGTTTCTTCGTCTGTAATAAGGTCCTTCTTAATTCTTTTGACCTGCAAAAGCTCTCTGAATTTCTCTACTTTTGCTTTTTCTTCCTGCGAAAGCTCAGTATTAGCCACTTGACTAAATTGAAGGGCATATTTATACAAATGGGACAATGTTCCTTCGTTATGATGAATACTCAATTTAGACAATTGATTATTGGCAGCAGCAGTTACATCGGGTACAAAATCTACTAGACGGGCAAAATTCTCTGCTTGTTGGTAAAGCCAACCTGTATCAGTAGCTCTGATAACGTTTTTTTCTTCCTCCGTAAGTTCTATTATGTTTCCTTCACTATCCTTTTGGGGTGTGTATACGCCCGAAACTCCCTTTGATAGAAAACGTAAGTCTTCGGCTCGTATCGGAATTCCTGGTGAGCACCAGCTAAAAAAATTATCTTTAGATGCAGGTACTGTCGCATCTCCACCTGTCAAAATTTCGTAAAGCTTACCCAACACACTATGCATCAGTTGGTCAGGTAAAATGTTTGATAAATCAGCCATACAATGAATATTTAAATAGTTAGTATTTATATTATTATATTACGCTCTTCCTATTTTGGGGGAAGAACGAAATATGTTATGTAAAATTAAGATGAGCTCACAGCTTTATAGCAAGGAAAACAACTTTACTAAGAGGGGTGTTTTCCTCCATTTTTGGCTTTTGAATTAAAATCTTAAAGTATTTTTAGAGCTTTGAGAATTAGCATGCTTTACAGACAACAAGCGGGACAAGAGAAATAGTTCTAAAAATTAAATCTTAATTTTCAAATCAGTACAGGAATACACGAAATAAATGCATGCTTTTTGCCTCAAAAATTTTGCTTTTAATCTATAAAAATCTATATTTGCAACGTCGAAAATGAAACAGCAAGCCCAGCTGGCGGAATTGGTAGACGCGTTGGTCTCAAACACCAATATCTTCGGATGTGCCGGTTCGACTCCGGCGCTGGGTACTAAAAAGCCAGATGCATTGCATCTGGCTTTTTAAATTTAAAAGGCGAATCCCTTGGGAAAATCCGCCTTTCACACTAAACCAACCATTATTAGCTCATAGGTAGAAAAAACTAATCAACTATATTTTATTCCTTTAATTGTAATTTGGTTCGGGATTGTACCCCGCTTGTTGAGAAATGATCTCCCAATTTGGATTACGAATACATCGTACATTTTTTCGAGCGGAAGAAACAACATTCAGACCTAAAGCATCTACGTTTAGCAGCTGAATAGAATTTATTCCCTTTGCCCGAAATTGACTGGATAGAAACACTTGTCTTGTAGATCCAAAATATCCCCAAGCACCAGCACCAACTAACCCCAACACATTTAGTCCTTGCTCACTTGTCCATAGTGCAGTAGCTTTACCATAAGTATCTATCACATTTACATTTACATTTACATTTACCCATCCATCTCCTAATACATTTATATCAATAGGATCATATCCATTATAATAGAACCTCAAAACATTCGAAGACTCAGGATATACGGCACTTGAGCCTTGCGCAGTATTATACTCTATATAATTTGAACCAAAAACAGCATTTGTGGTAGCTTCTGTAGCGAGAATATCCGTCAAATTACTTACGACAGTTGGTAAAATCCCATCCGTAGTAAGATTTGTCGAAGTACGTGTCAAGTTCAGAAAGGAAGCTTTTGTGGGCTGAATCCATCTATTTGCTGGATAAACCAAAGCACATGGATCACGCTGCTCTCCTATTACTGTACTTCCCCATTTACCAGGTATATGTCCTTTAAAGGAAAAATAACTTCTAAAATCGTCTGTCTGCCTATTTTCGTGATAAAACCGATAAGGATTACGAGTTCCTTGTGTACGATACAAATTTTCTCTCGCCCAAGAAACTCCTCCAAAAGTCAAAGCGGACTCTATCAAATCCATCTTAGCTCTATAACGCTTTCCAGGTTCGATATTAAATTGTTTGGCAATAGCAAAAACAGTTGTTGGAAAACTTCTTACTGCGGAATTATCAAGCAAGATTGAAAGATTTTGTAAACTAAAACTGAAATTATTCCAAACTTCAGGAACTGCCGTATGCATGTACACTAGCTTGCGGTCATTATAACCTTCATCAATATTGGTAAAAGATGATAGCGGAATGGTTTGTTGTGGAAGACCTATTACACTTCCTGCAACATTAACACCTCCTTTGATGTCAAAATTTGATGTTTTAAGTATATTTGCTGGCAAGGAGAAGGTCATACTTCTGATTTCATCAGTAAACAGCCCTCTAGCATCAATTTCAACGGCAATTAAAGCTGTTTTCCTTTGGAGTATTACTTCCATTGGATTTAGATCTTCTGTAATTTCCACTTCACCACTCGCATAGACAAAATCTCTATTGATACCCATAGGTACAATGGGATTATCTAAATCTTCAATTTCAGGAATTGTTTCTTTGTCATTATATGAATAGATATACCACTTGATTTTATCGCCCAAATTTGCACTTATTATCGGCCCATCCGGTTCATTTCTACGAGTAACATAATCCATCTTATCAAAAAATTCCTGTTCATTTTGATCATTTACATGGTATACCAATAAGCGATAAGTGACTCCCTCCTCCAATTTGGAAGGCTCTGAACCAATTGCAGCACTTGCAGATTTTATATTTTCTTTTGCATCAATCGCAAAAGAACTCGTAGATTCAAAACCATCATGAGTTTCATACATCTTTTGAACCTGTAGCCCATCTAATTTATTAGAAAGTGCATTTTTATCCAAGGTGAAATTATGTATCCCTTTAAGTGTCAAGCGTAAGGCCACTTTACCTTCACTATTGGGACTGCCAATATCTTGCTTATTACATCCTACTAGATTTAGTAGAACAACTAAAGCCATCCAATTAAAGATAAATTTTTCATAGTATAGATTTTTACAAATCTCCACTTCCGTAACCACCCTCACCATCTTCCCAATCACCAATTAAAATACATCGTCAACATCGCCTCCTGGAACAGAAGAGTTACATAAACAGTTTTCCATAACTAACATCAACAACCTACCTGTAGGTTTGACATACTTTTTCTTGTTTTTCATGGTGTTATTTTTAGTTTACAATAGGTAGAAGCAAACTGAAAATTAATTTCTTTGTATTAATTATTTTAACTTGAAATAATAATATTTAAAGATACAGAAAGTTTTTGTAAAAAATAATTTTTAAAAGAAAATATTTTATAAAGATTATAAGTGTTTGATTTTCAATGTTATAATTTTAAAATAAAAAAAGATAAAAGACAGGAAAATTATTATTTATTTAATTTGAGGTTAAAATATTTTAATACAAAAATTACACAATAATCTCATCCCTGTATTATAATATTTTTATAATAATTCGTTATTATTATATACAATTACAAATAAATGGTTCTCAAAACATTAGACAACATTCCCCAAATAAAACGATTTAAAAATCGCATTAAATCTAAAATAGGTCATATTGCATATTTGAAAACTGATTATAAATGCACCAAGAAATGGTATGGAAATGAATATGGCGGCTTTTATGTAAATCCTACTGTTTTGAATGGAGAATCTATTGTTTATTCTTTCGGAATTGGTCAAGACACTTCATTTGATCTTGATATAATTAAATATCACAAAAGTTCTATTTATGCGTTTGATCCCACACCAAAATCTGTTGCATGGGTAAAAAATCAAATCCTTCCGAGCAACTTTCATTTTGAAGAAATTGGTATTGGTAAATATTCTGGACAGGCAACCTTAAATTTACCAAAAGACAAAGAGAATATCTCTGGTAGTTTATATTCACATCAATTTGTAGATTGTTCAAATACGGTACAAATCCAACTCGAAACTTTACAAAGTATTACAAACAGGCTGCAACATTCATATATTGACGTATTAAAAATGGATATAGAAGGCGCTGAATACGATATAATGGATAACATCTTGGATACAGAAATTGGTATTAAGCAAATATTACTCGAAATTCACGAGCGATTTTTTGAAGATGGCAAACAGAAAACCGAAATGCTATTGCAAAAATTAAGAAAAAAAGGGTATAAATTATTTGCTATATCAGATAGTTATCAAGAATTGTCATTTATAAAAATTTGATTATAATAAAAGAATCCCAATCAGTTGATTGAGATTCTTTTATTATTTAGGAGCAACTTCTGATATCACATAAATATCTTCGTTATCCTTTTTCATTTTGTATTTTTCTCGCGCGATACGTTGGATTTCACTTGGATTATATTGCGCATCTTTGATGGATTTTTCGAGATTATCGATTTCTGTTGTATAAAATTCTTTTTCGTACTGCAACTTGTTACGTTCCTTTTGATAACCATATTGGGTTGCAAAGTCATAGCGATCAAAAAAGCACATCCATACCAAGAAGGCCAATCCTGCAATGAGGAATTTATTTTTGACTAAAGATACTGCTCTTTCCATGACACAAAAATAAGATTAACTTTTAAAATTCTCTTAAATATATTGATTTTAAACCAAACAAAAAAAGGAGAAACTTTCGTCTCTCCTTTTGATATGCTAGAAATAAGAAAACTTATTTTTTGATAGCAAATTTGAAATCTTTACCGATGAAACGAGCGTTAGCACCTAATTCTTCTTCGATACGTAGTAATTGATTGTATTTAGCCATACGGTCAGAACGTGAAGCCGAACCAGTCTTGATTTGACCACAGTTTAATGCTACAGCTAAGTCAGCAATTGTAGCATCTTCTGTTTCGCCCGAACGGTGAGACATTACTGAAGTATAACCAGAATTTTGTGCTAAAGTAACCGCGTTAATAGTTTCAGTTAATGAACCAATTTGGTTAACTTTTACTAAGATTGAGTTTGCAGTATCTGCGTCAATACCTTGTTGTAAACGTACAGTGTTTGTTACGAACAAATCGTCACCTACTAATTGAACACGGTCACCGATTTTGTCTGTTAAAGTTTTCCAACCAGCCCAGTCATCTTCAGCCATACCGTCTTCGATAGAGATAATAGGATATTTTTCCGTTAATTCAGCTAAGTAAGCAGCTTGCTCTTCGCTTGTACGAATAGCACCTTTATCACCTTCGAATTTCGTGTAATCGTATTTACCGTCTTTGTAGAATTCGGAAGAAGCACAGTCTAATGCTAAACAGATATCCGAACCTGGTTTGTAACCCGCAGTTTCGATAGCTTTCAATACAGTTTCTACTGCATCTTCAGTACCATCAAATGTTGGAGCAAAACCACCTTCGTCACCTACTGCTGTAGATAAGTTACGGTCGTGTAATATTTTTTTCAATGTATGGAATACCTCTGCTCCCCAACGTAATGCTTCAGAGAATGAAGGTGCACCAACAGGCATAATCATGAACTCTTGGAATGCGATAGGTGCATCAGAGTGAGAACCGCCGTTGATGATGTTCATCATTGGGATAGGTAATGTATTTGCATTTACACCACCAATGTAACGGTATAATGGTTGACGTGATTCTTGAGCAGCAGCTTTAGCAACAGCTAAAGAGACGCCTAAAATCGCGTTTGCACCTAAGTTACCTTTATTTTCAGTACCATCAAGATCGATCATAATCTTGTCGATAGCATTTTGTTCGAATACATCAACACCTACTAAAGCCTCAGCAATTTTAGTGTTCACATTCTCAACAGCTTTAAGAACGCCTTTTCCTAAGTATTTTGATTTATCACCATCGCGCAATTCTACTGCTTCGTAAGCTCCTGTTGAAGCTCCAGAAGGAACCGCAGCACGACCTACAAAACCATTTTGCGTAGTTACATCAACTTCCACTGTTGGATTACCGCGCGAATCTAAAATTTGACGCGCTTTAACATCGATAATTAAACTCATTGTATTTTAATTGGGTTTATGACTTATTCTAAAGATACACTTAGTGTATTTCGGACACTAATATAGTAATATATCGTATTTATTCCAAAAATAAGTAATTAATAATAACTATTGCTATAAAGTTAAATTAAAAAAGCCTTCAACCGGGGAGATTGAAGGCTTCTTAACTAACCAATTATTAACCTAAATTATGAATTACTAATACATATTCAATAGCTGTGCCAAAACAAAATTGGCAGTTGTCTCTTAACAATCTTTTAACATTTATAGTTAAAGCCTGTATTAATTACCTATTTTTGTAGCATGGAAATCACATCGATACTAAGAAAACTACAGATTACCGAATTGAATAATATGCAGAAAAGCGTATTGGAACAATTCAAAGCTAACCAAGATTTTGTCTTACTTTCTCCTACTGGATCAGGTAAAACACTAGCGTTTAGCTTATTAGTATCCAAACTTATTCAATCGGATAAGGCTTTAAAAACTCAAACCCTTATTGTGGTTCCAACTCGTGAGCTAGCTTTACAGATTGAAACTGTAATTAAGAAAGTAATCACAGGCTATAAAGTGTTGTGTGTATATGGTGGTCATGACACCAAAATAGAAAAAAATGCGCTTCGTGATGCTCCTTCTATTATTATAGGTACGCCAGGACGTATCATCTATCACCTTGAGCGTAATTACATTACGACAGAAGATGTGCATACTTTGGTGTTGGATGAATTTGATAAATCTTTAGAATTAGGTTTTCAAGAGCAATTACAACAAATCATAGATGCTACGCCAAATATCAAACAGAAGATTCTGACGTCAGCGACAGATCTGGCAGAATTACCTGACTTTGTGACATTGCGCAATGTCATCAAAGTTGACAACTTGGATTCGGAAGAAAATAAGCCTTCTATTGTTTATAAAAAAGTAATTGCACCCGCTCAGCATAAATTAAAAGCATTATTCAATCTATTGTGTATGCTAGGCGATCAGAAAATTTTGATTTTCTGCAATCACCGTGATGCTGTAGATCATATTTCCGAATTATTGGATGATCGAGATTTGATTCATGATATTTTCCATGGTGGATTAGAACAACGAGATCGTGAATTGTCTATACTAAAATTCCGAAACAATAGTAACCGTATATTGTTAACTACAGATTTGGCTGCACGCGGTTTGGACATACCAGAAATTGATGTCATTATTCACTATCAATTGCCAAGTAAGGAAGATGCTTTCATCCACCGCAATGGTCGTACGGCTCGTATGCATGCTAAAGGTGAAGTTATTGTCATGCTAAAACCGGATGATGATTTCCCTTACTTACCAGAATCAACAGAAGAGTTAGTTATAGAAGAAAATCTTCCGCTGCCAAATAATACGCCTTACTCTACTTTGTATATCTCTGCAGGAAAAAAAGATAAGGTAAATAAAATTGATATAGTTGGATATATTCTAAAACTAAAAGGTCTAGAAAAAGATGATATAGGTATTATCGAGGTAAAAGACAAAGATGCTTATATCGCTGTAAAAAGGAAAGTTGCTACACAAATAATCAAAGAAGGAAGTAACGGAAAGATCAAAGGCAATAAAATAAAATTTATCCGAACATAAAATATAGATGCTTCATCAAGAGTAAGCTTTACAATATTAAAAAAATAAAAAAGCATCTTAATTAACTTAAGATGCTATATTTCCATATTTCAATTTCCTTTATTTTATAAATTTCAGAACTTCAGAAGGTACCAAAGTATCTACAGGACCTCCATTTGCTAAAATATCTCGAACTATAGTAGATGAAATATGTGCTAATCCTGTACGAGCTAGTAAGAAGTAAGTTTCAATTTCGGGAGCTAGAATAAGATTGTTTTGTGCAATAGCATTTTCAAAATCCAAATCCGTAGCATTACGAAGACCGCGTAAAATGAAATTAGCACCAACATTTTTGCAATACTCAACTGTTAATCCTGTAAAAGTATCGACTATCACTTTGGATTGATCAGTATATAATTCTTCGATAGCAGCTTTACGTGTTTCGAAATCCAATAATCCCTTTTTAGAAGAATTAACTCCAATAGCAATATAAATCTTATCAAACAAAGGCAAAGCTCTATCTACTAAATCTTTGTGTGCTAAGGTAAATGGATCAAAAGAACCTGGAAAAACTGCTACTTTCATGTTTATTTATTTTGGTAAAAGCTGAAAGAGGAATATCCATACTTTCTAGTTTCGACAAACAGAGGATGATCCATTAACTTACGTGTAGACGGATGTTCCACTACTAATATACCATCTTCTTTTAATAATCCATTATCCAAAATCATTTGCGGCAACTGAGGAAGCTGTGCGACATCATATGGTGGATCTGCAAAAATAAAATCGTACGATTTTTTACAAGAAGTAATGAACTTAAATACATCAGCTTTGCGTGTAGCAATATTTAAATCATATTGCTTAGCGATATCCTTTACATAAAAAAGGCATTTAGCATGAATATCTACCGCATCAATTTCCTGGGCACCTCTAGAAGCTAATTCAAATGAAATATTACCAGTACCGCAGAAAAGATCTAGACAACTACAATCTTCCCAATCCAATTGGTATTGCAAAATATTAAATAAAGCTTCTTTGGCAATGTCTGTCGTTGGACGAACCGGCAAATTTGTAGGCGGATTCAGACGGATACCACCAATTTTCCCACCTATTACTCGCATATAGATAAGTCTACTAAAGTATTTAAGTTTTTGATGGCTTGAGAAACTTTACTATTGTACGATTTCCAGCTATATGTTGATTTCATTTCCTCCAATTGCTTTGTATAAATGGACAATCTATCTCCCCATTCGGAATCTTTAGGTGCACCACTCAACATGATTTTTTGCACTTTGCCTTCTATAGCAAAATTTTTCATGATGCTCAGCACGTAATAGGCTAAATCATCAGGAGTCTGGATCTCGAAAGTATTATAAAGACGTATTTCACTATTTACAAACAGAAAAATATCAGCTTGATTACCATAAATATGGACCGTTAATAATTCTACAGCGTAATCAATATTTCGGAATGCTTGTCCCAATACCGCTGAAAAACTTGGCAAAATCATCGCAGAAGGAAAAATGCTTCTCCATCTATTCATCAATGTAGCCTCTATTTGATATAAAGCCGTGACACCTTGATTTTCGATTTCCGTAAATTCAATCCTATCTTCACGTGTATCTAAGAAATAGTCGGTGTATAAATCTATTTCACTTGGATCAAATACTTCCGTTGGAATCCATAATAGACTTTGATGAGGCAGGCTGACATACACCTTTTCAAACGGCATACTCAATATTTTGGTAGCTTCTAACGATGGCTTTTCATTATCATAAGTAATATAAACCAAAACATCATTTTCAGGCCCTACTACGACCAAATGATCTCTATGCAAATCACTTTGAACATATAATGTGTAAGATGGAATATAATGTAAATGAAAATCTCCCGATATGTAATTCATGTATAAAAGTACTTAGAAATGACGCTAACAATGTGCCCTTCAAACAAAATTAGCTTTTAGAATTGAATTGACAAACCTTTTTGAATAACTTTGAACGTGCATATAAAAAATTTACTCTTACAACAATTTTTATGGTCACCCACACCTCAACAAGAGCAAGTTTTTGGGTTATTGGCTGAATTTCTTCATACCTTCTCGAATCAATCTTGTTTTATACTAAAAGGTTACGCAGGTACCGGTAAAACGACTATCATCTCCGCTTTGGTCAAATCGCTTTCGAGCATTAATAAAAGATCGGTATTGCTCGCTCCTACTGGTCGAGCCGCTAAAGTAATGAGTGCGTATTCGGGAAGAAGAGCACTAACTATACACAAAAAAATCTATCGTAAAAAAAGTGCAGCCACGCTTCAAATGGATTTTGATATTGCGGAAAATCTGCACGAGAATACCTTATTCATCATTGACGAAGCATCCATGATCAGCACAGAAGGATTTTCTATGTTTTCAAATGGCTTGCTTTCGGATTTGATTCAATATGTACAATCGGGCAAAAACTGTACACTTATGTTTGTAGGGGATACAGCCCAATTGCCTCCCGTAGGATTAGATTACAGTCCCGCTTTGGACATTAACTACATCAATGCCGAGTTTAATTTAGAAGTATTTACTTACGAAATGACAGATGTGGTGCGCCAAAATAAAGGCTCAGGAATACTTTACAACGCTACGAAAATTCGTAATGAAATAAAATTGGATGAGGAATCTCCAGACTATACGTTTCCCCAGTTTGTAACACAAGGATTCAAAGATATATTTCGCATGACAGGCGATAGGCTCATAGAAGGATTGCATTATGCCTATGACAAATACGACATAGAAAACTGTATAGTGATTTGTCGTTCGAACAAATCAGCTAACTTATATAACAAGCATATTCGTAATCAAATACTTTTTCGCGAAGAAGAAATTACGGGGGGAGATATTGTTATGATCGTCAAGAATAATTATTATTGGCTGCAACAGCATGATGAGAAACATACAGGTTTTATTGCCAATGGGGATATGGCCATCATAAAAAAAGTGAGTAATATTCACGAAATGCATGGGTATCGATTTGCAGATTTGTATCTTGAATTTATGGACAATAATGAAGGTGATGCCATTCGTTGCCGTGTTATATTAGATAGTCTTCACGTAGATGCAGCTCAAATGCCCTACGAAGATCAACAAAAGCTTTATCAATCCATTGCGCAAGATTACGATGATATTGCTACAAAAAAGGATCGCATGGAAGCCATAAAAAAAGACCCTTATTATAATGCTCTTCAAATCAAATTTGCTTATGCGATCACTTGTCATAAAGCGCAGGGTGGTCAATGGCCTTTAGTTTTTGTAGATCAAGGCTATATGACTGACGAAATGCTAACTACGGAATTCCTACGATGGCTTTATACAGGAATTACCCGTGCTACAAAAGAATTATTTTTGGTGAATTTCAATGAGAAATTTTATTAAAAAAGCCGTAACCTTAAAAGGATACGGCTTAATAATAGAAGAATAAAATGTATTATTGAATATAACTAAGCGTGAAATTGTAACGATACTCTTTGCCAAAGTGTCTATATTGATCCAATGGAGGAGATTGCCAAGCATCCAATCCTGCAACACCTCGTTGAAACAAGTCCACATTTAATACCACATTCTTAGCTGGAATAACATCTTTAAAGTGTTGTTGCTTTTTCGTAAGACCAGCATCCAAATCTTCTATGCGGTAATTTGTAGCACTTACAGACAACGGCTGTCCTCCCTCAATACGAATTCCTTTACCACTATCATCTGTTAATGTCAACCAACGTACGTCCGTTTTATTACCCGTCTCTTGTGGTCTATAATAGGCAAATGCTTGATCTTTCACGTCACCTTTCCAAATTCCCATAAAAGTATCAAACTTACGATCTATATAATTTTCCCACGGACCACGACCATACCAAGTGAAATTGTGGAAACGGTTTTGTAATTCGAAATTAAATCCAAAACGTGGCAATTCAGGAAGATTATCGCTTAAGGCACGATAAGTAGCATCTACAGTCAAGCTACCATCTTTATTTACCAAATAAACTAATTTTACTTCAGCCTCTACCCCTACTGGTTTTACTGTAAATCTAATTTCATATGCTCCATTCTTTTCATCCACTCCATCAAATTTGGTTTGGCGTAGATAAGACGCAGCTTCCCATACTCTCATTTTTTGTTGCGCTTTTTCTCCAAAATCATTATCGGTAGGTGCTCTCCAAAAATTAGGTGTAGGGAATTTAGTGATATAATCTTTGCCTGGACCATTTACCCAACGTAATCCATCATTCTTACCAAATTCATAAGTTACGCCATTTGCGACAAATGTCAATTTCCAACCGCCCTCTTCGAATTTCTTAACAGGCTCTCCGTCTTTTGATTTATTAACAAAATAATTATTTCCGGTTAATTGAAACTCTTCTTTGGCAACTTCAAATCCAGCATCGATAAGTTGTGTAGCATTTTTCGTATAAGCAAAGACTTGCAAGTAATATTCTGCACCTGCTTCTTGTTCGATTTTCGGTAACTTCAATTGTACATCTTGACGTGAATCTGCAGCAATAGTTACTTCAAAATTACCTTCAGCAATTTGTTCACCATTCTTTTGTAGCACCCATTTGAAGCTGTGATCTTTTGGTGTAACTGGAATAAATTTGAAATCATTGATTACCGTTACTTTGCCAGAATTAGGATTTTTTGATTCAAATAAGATATTTTGATATACTTTCTTTACAATATGTGTATGGGGCAAATACTGCAAATCAGGAGAGATAATTCCATCCATACAAAAATTACCATCATTCTGCTTATTGTATCCATATAAATCACCACCATACGCAAAATATTCCCGGCCTTGCTCATCTTTGGTTTTGTAGCCGTGGTTGTACCATTCCCAAATAAAACCACCCTGCATATTCTTACTGCTGCGAATCAAATCCCAATAATCTTGGAAATTCCCCATACTATTACCCATCGCATGCGCATATTCACACATGATATATGGTCTGCCAATATCCTTCTTGGATACATCAACCATTTGGTTCCAACTCGGATACATGGGACATACTATATCTGTATTTTCTTTCCAAAAAGCTTGCTCATATTGCACAGGACGACTCTTATCTCTTTTCTTCGCCCATTCGTACATAGCATAATAAGCTTTTCCATTACTCGCTTCATTACCTAAGGACCAAATAATTACTGAAGCATGGTTTTTGTCTCGTTCTACTAAACGAATCATACGATCTAAATGCGCATTTTGCCACTCGTCAAAATACGCTATATTACTTTCGCCTTGACCAAGACCATGTGATTCGAGATTAGCCTCATCCACCAAGTACAAACCATATTCATCACATAGTCTATACCATAATGGTGACTGCGGATAATGCGACATACGTACAGCATTAATATTCAACTCTTTCATCAATTGAATATTACGAATCATCGTGGCTGAATCTACCACATTACCCGTATTCGTATTGAATTCGTGTAGATTAACGCCTTTTACTAAGATTTTTTTCCCATTTACAAGAAGTTGACCGTCTTTGATTTCAACTTTTCTAAATCCAATTCTATGCGAAGTAGTTTCTATCACCTTATTTTGATCATCACGAAGTGTAATAATCATATTGTACAAATTCGGAGTTTCAGCAGTCCATTGTAAAGGATTTTTGATCACTCCAGCCACCTTTGCCGTAGAAATACTATTCGATGCAATGTCTACTTTTTGGTTTTGGCTAAATACTTTTTTACCCAACTTATCTACAATACTTACTTCTATAGTCTGAGCAATAGCTTTTTGTGTATAATTCTGCACGTTAACTTCGGCACTGAACAATCCGTCTTTGTATTTAGCATCCAAATCAGCTAAAGAAAAGAAATCTTGGATACGTGTCTGAGCCGTAGTATACAGGTATACATTACGATTGATACCTCCCAATCGCCACATATCCTGATCTTCCATATAATATCCATCAGAAAATTTATGTACCTGACAGGCTAATAGATTTGATCCTGGACGTATATATTCTGTAATATCAAATTCCGCCGGGCTTTTTGAATTTTCAGTATAGCCCACCTTTTTACCATTCACCCATACATACATGGAATTGGTACCTGCTTCGAAATGTAAGTAGACACGACGTCCATCCCAATCTTTAGGAATCTCAAACTTATGTCGGTATGCTCCTGTAGGAGAATCATTTCGGTCTATAAATGGAGGATTAATAGTAAATCCATATCCAATATTGACATACATCGGGATACCGTAGCCATTGAATTCCCAATTGCCTGGTACTGGCATCAATGTCCAACCCGATTGCCCGGATGTTTGGTTCGGCTCTCCTTTTTTCCATTTCTGTTTTATATTATCCGAGTAGTTTTCTTCCAGATAAAAATCTTTTGGAACATCTGCAATTTTGTCCACCCAATAAAATTGCCAATTACCATTTAAAGATTTATAGAAAGGCGAATTGGAATAGTGATTTTTCAATGCTTGCGCCTCAGTAGCATAAGGTATTGATGTGCTTCGCGTATTTTCTTTGTTGATCGCAAATACCTCCGGATTTTCCCAATCCGGTCTCGTCTGGGCAAGAGCAGACATAGCATTTACCAATGCTACAATCAAGAATATTTTTCTCATTGTTAGTTTAGTTAATTTAGGAATTCCAAACATAACAATTTATTCTCAATTACAAACTCTTAATAGTTATGAAAATAAAAAAGTATCATCGAAATTACAATTAACCATAAATAAATTAAACAACCTAAATAAGAATTTTTGCTAATATTATATTCAATTCTTTAAACCCAACATACCGCCCAATCATAAACAATAAGCTTAACGAAAATATTTATCTGTAAAATTTGCCTTAGATGGTAATTCTACCTCCAGTAGCAGGAATAGTAGCACCAGAAATATAGGAAGCTGCTTCCGAAGCTAAGAACACATAAATTGGCGCTATTTCTGCAGGTTGGCCTGGTCTTCCCATAGGAGAATTCTCTTTACCAAAATTTTCATGGTCAGGAATTGTACTTGGAATTAATGGGGTCCAAATAGGTCCAGGAGCAACTGCATTCACACGAATACCTGACTTATCCTTCATAAACATTTCTGCTAAACTTGCCGTGAAATTTTGTATTGCACCTTTAGTTGCCGCATAAGGCAATAAGGAAGGATTAGGCTCATAAGCATTGACAGAGGTTGTATTTATTATAGAACTACCAGCTTTCATATGGGACTTCGCATATTTAATAAGATAAAACATGGCGCGAATATTAGTATCAAAAGTTTTGTCCCATTCCGCGGTATCAATATCTTCTATTCCATTATACGACATCTGATACGCAGCATTATTTACCAAAACATCAATTTTGCCAAATTTTGCAATCGTCTTATCAATGATTTTCATACAGTGTGTTTCATTTCGAATATCTCCACGAATCAAAATAGCTTCTGAACCCGCCTTCTCTATCCATTGCGCTGTATCTTTAGCGTCTTCATCTTCCACTTTATCTTTATATGAAATAACAATCTTTGCTCCTTCTCTAGCCATTGCTATCGCGACTGCCTTACCAATTCCGGAATCGCCTCCAGTAATAATACATACCGCATCTTTAAGTAATTCCTTACCTACATACGTTTCTTCGCCATGATCTGGGCGAGGTTCCATTTTTGATGTAATACCTGGGATATCTTGAGGTTGTTTTGGAAAAGGTGGTTGTGGATACTTTTTCAATGGATTTTCAAATTTCTTGTTCTTCATAGCATATATATATTTAGTTCCTTCCCAAGAATAACAGTTAAAAGCATATAGTGTTCAAAAACAACTCTATCTAAAATTTTACACGTATTTTGTTTATGCAACGAATTAGTTAAGTTATTTTAGTACAGAAATTATTATCAAAATATAATAACCTTTATGAAATACATTTTTACAGGTTTATTAGCTTTTGTATTCTGCATGACACATGGTCAAGAGAAGAAAAGTGAAGTAAAACCCAACTACCAATTAGCTGCTAAATTTAGCCCTGAAAAATTGAGAAAAATGATTTTCTCAACAGAAGTTAAACCAAATTACATTAATTACTCTGATAAATTTTGGTATGAATACGCCACCTCTTCAGGCAAAAATTGGTATATAGTAGATCCTAGTCTCCGTAAAAAAAGTCCATTATTTGAAAATGGTGAAATGGCAGCAAAAGTAACTTCAATCGTTAGAAATCCTTTTGACGCTCAACATTTACCTATTCAGAACTTACGTTTTTTGGACAATAGCGATCAAATCATTCGATTTGAAGTACAAAGTACCAAAGACACGGTAAAGAGCAAGGAGGAAATACAAAAACTTACCAATAAGAAAGACACGCTTAAAAAGAAACTTTTTCATTTCGAATACAACATTGTTTCGAAACAACTAAAAGAAATAAGCGATACAACTAAAGAAAAGACAAAGCCTAATTGGGCAAATTTTAATCCAGATACAAGTAGAGTATATTTTGCAAAAAACTACAACATCTACTGGATGGATTATAAAAGTTACCAAAAAGCTTTAAAAGACGAAAAAGATTCCACTATAGTAGAACACCAAATTACTAAAGATGGGGTTCAATTTTATGCTTGGGGCGGTGATCAATATAGCACGACTACGGGTGATCGTAAATCTATTTTGGAGGAAGAAAAGAAGCGAAAACCAGTTCGTCTTAGTTGGTCTCCTGATGGAAAATATTTCGTCATCACACGTAAAGACAATCGCGATTTATCTTCGTTATGGGTTATTCATAATGTAGATAAAAAACGTCCAGAATTAGAGACCTACAAATATCAAATGCCAGGTGAAATCGACTCCACAGAAACAGAATTATATATTTTCGACAGCGCTAATCAACAACCTCGCAAAGTAAATATCGCTGCTTTCAAAAATCAAACTCTTTCACTTTGGAACAAAGATTTTAGTAAAGAAAATTTAAAAGGAAAACACTACATCAACTATTGGTTGGGAAATAATCAAGAATTTTACCTCGCAAGATCCTCACGTGATTTGAAAAGAATTGATGTGGTAGCCGTTAGTGTAGATGGTTCTACCCGCGTAATGGTAGAAGAAAGAATGAATGTGTATCAAGACATTCAAAAACCGAAACTTATTGCTGGAGGTAAACAATTTATACACTGGTCACAACGTGATGGATGGGGTCACTTTTATTTATATGATATCAGTGGAAAATTAATTCATCAGATTACAAAAGGAGATTTTCATTGTAATGATTTGTCGGCTTATCAAGAATCTACAGGTACTTTATTCTTCCAAGCTAATGGTAAAGAGAAGGATATTGATCCTTATTATAATTTCTTATATTCTGTTAACAAAAATGGTGGAGCAATTAAATTATTAACTCCTGGAGACTATGATCATCAGTTAGAAGGAAACGAGTTAGGCAATTATTTTATTGATAATTTTTCTAGAGTTAATACTATTCCTCAATCCAATCTTTATTCTTCTACAGGACAATTGATCATGAAATTAGAAGAAGCAGATTTAAGCCAACTTTTTGCTTCTGGATATAAATTCCCTGAACCATTTAAGGTGAAAGCAGGCGACGGAATTACGGACATTTATGGTGTAATGTATAAGCCTTTTGATTTTGACTCTACTAAAACCTATCCTTTAATAGAATATGTATATCCAGGTCCGCAAACAGAAGCAGTAAACAAAAGCTTTGGCAGAAGTATGGATCGAATTGACCGTCTTGCGCAAATGGGCTTCGTCGTAATTTCTGTTGGTAATCGTGGTGGACATCCTGCCCGCTCAAAATGGTATCATACCTATGGATACGGTAATTTGCGCGATTATGGATTGGAAGATAAAAAAGTAGCAGCAGAACAATTAGCTAATAAATACTCATTCATCGACATTAATCGTGTAGGTATTACAGGGCACTCTGGAGGTGGATTTATGTCTACAGCAGCTATGTTAGTTTACCCTGATTTTTTTAAAGTAGCCGTTTCAGGAGCTGGAAATCATGAAAACAACATTTATAATCGTTGGTGGTCTGAACGTCACCATGGTGTAAAAGAGGTAGTTTCGGATAAAGGTGATACTACTTTTACATACAATATTGCAAAAAATACAGAGCTTGCTAAAAATTTGAAAGGAAAATTGTTAATTGCGACAGGAGATGTCGACAATAATGTACATCCTGCCAATTCTATCCGAATGGTGGATGCATTAATCAAAGCCAACAAACGATTTGATTTCTTATTATTGCCTGGACAAGCACATGCTTTTGGCAATATGACAGAATATTTCTTCTGGAAAATGGCAGATTATTTCAGCGAACATTTATTAGGGGAATCCAAAATGAATGAGGTTGATATAACCGAAATCAATAGGGAAAGACCTTTGACTAGATAATTTAATGAATGGATCAACAAAGAATCGATAAAATCACAGAAGCACTATACAACTATAGTGCTTCTGTAATAAAAGAGGGTATTTTACAATACACTTCTCTTGAAGAATTATTGGAATTATCCCTTTATCCCATTGAAAGAACAGCCTTTCGTGCTGCGTGGGCTGCTGAACATGTTTTATTAGCTAACAACAACAGTAAGATTACCTTTTATAAAGATGCTATTATATCGGTGTATTCCAAATCCAACAATTGGAGTGTACTTCGAAGCTATTCTAAACTAGTGATGGAATATCTCACTCTAACCGATATAACTCAATTAAATGAAATAGAATTTGAAAGTATTCTCAATAAAACATTTGATGTATTAGAAAATAGCGAATGTCCTATCGCTGTAAGATGCAATTGTTACGATATTCTGTGTCTACTATCTGCACAACATCATTGGATAGTCAACGAATTGAGAAATAGAATACAGCTTGATCTTTCTATTAATGAAACACCAGCTTTAATTAGTCGTGCTAAAAAAGTCACCAAGAAATTAGAACGAATAGCGAAGACCTAAGGAATAGAAGCTATAAAAATCATCTTTTCCTTGGCTTAATCTTCCATTAGCACCATATGGCGTATACCCATCCAACGCATCATTACGTCCAAAATTAAATTGCCCATTAACCACAAGACTCAAAACAGGCCCCGAACTCAACAACTGATTATTTAGTGGAATCGAAGAACCTAGATTCAGGGATGGTAATATTAGCGTTCTAGTCCTATCCTCAAAAATAGGGTCACCCGAACTATCAAATCCCTTTACCATTCCATATGTACTATAGTCGTTCACATTATGATAAATGTATTCATAGTGATTGATGATATATAATGAGCCTACTCCTAAATATAATGATTCTAGTAACACATCACTGTAAGATCGTAAATAGCTATTTTTAGAAAAGAAACTAAATGGATGGATTAACACGCGCAAGCCTCCTGCCATATAATCATTATGAGACTGTCTTGGATCTGCTGTATTCGTAACTTCGGTTCTCAAAGACCCAAACTGGCTTTCAAGACCAATTAATAAACCTTTTTTAATCTGATAATCGAGGTTAATAGTGCCAGCTGAACCAAAAGCATTATTGCTTTTGACATCGCCGTATAATTTGGTAATACCATATCCAGCAGTAATATGAAACAACTTGGTTTCTCCGACTTTTCCAGATAAAGGGGGACAATATTGTGAAAAAACAAAAAAAGGCATACATATCCCTAGGGATATTATCAAAAGAATCCTCATAAAAAAAATAAATATATTATTGGTTAAAATAAAGTATTTCCTTTATTATAATTTAATTTACCTAAATGTTTGTAGGCACTCTCTGTACATTCTCTGCCTCGTGAAGTACGCATAATATAGCCTTCCTGAATCAAAAAAGGCTCATACACCTCTTCTATCGTCCCTTCGTCCTCACCAACTGCCGTCGCAATGGTCTTCAATCCTACGGGCCCACCTTTAAATTTATCAATAATAGTTGACAATATGCGATTGTCCATCTCATCTAATCCATGTTCGTCAACATTTAATGCATTCAATGCATATTGCGCAATGGCTTTATCAATATTACCATTACCTTTTATCTGTGCAAAGTCACGCGTTCGACGTAACAAAGCATTCGCAATACGTGGGGTACCTCTACTTCGTCGCGCTATTTCGTAAGCGCCTTCCTCACTAATCGCTGCTCCTAAAATACTGGATGATCGTTGTACAATGGTGGTTAACAATTTCGCATCATAATATTGTAATCGCGCATTGATCCCAAAACGTGCGCGCAACGGAGAAGTTAACAAGCCTGATCTCGTTGTCGCACCGACAAGTGTAAATGGATTTAACGTAATCTGGACCGAACGCGCGTTTGGTCCAGTTTCTAGCATGATATCAATCTTGAAATCCTCCATAGCAGAATACAAGTATTCTTCCACAACAGGAGAAAGACGATGAATCTCATCGATAAAAAGAATATCACCTTCTTCCAAGTTAGTCAACAACCCAGCTAAATCACCTGGCTTATCCAATACTGGTCCTGAAGTAATTTTTATTCCCACGCCCATTTCATTGGCAATGATATGGGACAAGGTAGTTTTACCCAGTCCTGGAGGGCCGTGCAGTAAGACATGATCCAAAGCCTCACCACGCATTTTTGCTGCTTGTACGAATATGGAAAGGTTTTCAAGAATTTTGGCTTGACCAGTGAAATCATCAAAAGTTTGCGGACGCAAAACTCTCTCCATTTCCTTATCGGTTGGATTCAATCTTTCTGGATTTGGATCAAGATTTTCGTTCATTATTTATAACTTTTGAATAAAGATTCTAACTTCAATTGTATTACTCCAAAAAAGGCTTCTCTAAAAATCCTCGTACTCATTTTAGATTCACCTAATGTTCTATCTGTAAATATAATCGGTACCTCAACCACGTTGAAACCATATTTGATGGCTTTGAATTTCATCTCTATTTGAAACGCATAACCCACAAATTTTATTTCATCCAATTTGATTGTTTCAAGCACTTTTCTGTTAAAACATACAAATCCTGCAGTAGCGTCCTGTATATTGATTCTTGTGATAAATCGTACATACACCGAAGCAAAATAGGACATCAGTACCCGACTCATCGGCCAATTCACGACGTTCACGCCTTTGATATATCGAGAGCCAATAGCCATATCAGCACCATCCAAAGCTGCCTGGCGCAGACGTATTAAATCTTCCGGATTGTGACTAAAGTCGGCATCCATCTCAAAAATATAAGTATAGTCACGCGCCAGTGACCACTTGAAGCCATATATATATGCAGTACCTAAACCTAATTTTCCTTTACGTTCTTCTATAAATAATTTGCCTTCAAACTCCTGCATCAATCGTTTCACTACATCAGCAGTACCATCTGGCGAACCATCATCCACTACCAAAATGTGAAAAGTCACATTTAAAGAAAAAACCTTTCGAATGATATTTTCAATATTTTCAATTTCATTGAAAGTAGGAATTATTACAATACTATCAGCCACTCTAATTATAATCTATAAGATACAAAAATAACAAAATAACCATCCGAAGAAAGTCATTTTTAGTGCACTTTAATTTGCTTAGTTTACACCATGCATCAGCTTCTTCACCAATGGTGAAATAGCAATTAATATTACACCAGCAATAATAGAGTAATGTCCTAATTCTTTATAGCTGTCTGTATAAACTAACAATTGCTCCACCAAAGTAGAACCTTCACGGGCATCTGCCATATTCGCACCAATCAAACCTGCCACATATTGACCATAGGCACTTGCCAAAAACCACATCCCCATCATAATTCCTTGCAAACGTGCTGGAGATAATTTAGTCATAATAGATAAACCAATGGGCGATAAACATAGTTCGCCTACGGTTATAACAATAAGTGCCAAAGAGAAGATATCCAATGAAGCAATACCATCTATCGCAAAGAATCTTGTTCCAAAAAGCACATAATATCCCAAACCTAAGAATATAAATCCTAATCCGAATTTGATAATCGTGTTGGGTTCAAAACGACGTCTAGCCATCCAAATCCATAGAATACCAAACAATGGTGCTAAAGCAATAATAAATAAAGCCCCCCCTGAATTGTTAACACCATTTGGATCCAAATGTACTAATCCACCTAAGATAGAATCATTCAAATTTTTAGCAGCGAAAATGCTTAATGAACCACCACTTTGTTCGTAAATACCCCAGAAAATAATAGAGAATAGAATAAACACCAACGCTGCAATTAACTTATGACGTTCAGCTTTTTCTACTTTGGTCATTTCAAAAAACAAGTATATCAACGTTAATGGACCAATGGTATACATAAAATAATCTGTGAATTCCGTTTTTGAAACCATCAACTGAATTACGGGAATCAATCCTAATGTTCCGATATAAACTAAATATTCTACCCATTTAGGTAAAGCTTTTGTTTTTACGATAGCATCGGGATGTCCTGGTTGCAAACCAATAGGACCTAAATGTCTTTTAGTAAACCAGAAGTTAATCAAACTCACCAACATACCTATCGCGGCAAGGCCGAAAGCTACATTCCAACGATGTGCCTCATCAATAACCGAACTCAATAAGTAACCTTTACCGATTGCCACACATACATAACCACCTAAAAATGCCCCAAGGTTAATCCCTGCATAAAATAAAGAGAAACCAGCATCACGGCGGTTATCCCCTTCTTTGTACAACTCTCCTACCATCGTAGAAATATTGGGTTTGAAAAAACCTGTACCAACGATAATGAAAGATAAACCAAAGAAGAAAAAGGCGTGAGGATCTATGGATAAGAATACAGATCCCACTATCATCAACAATCCGCCCCAAAACAATGATTTGCGGAAACCTAAAATCTTATCTGCAAACAGACCTCCTATAAACGTAAATGCATACACAAAAGCTTGCGTAGCTCCATACTGCAAATTAGCTTCTTTCTCCTGAAAATTAAGCTGAGAAATCATAAAAAACACCAACATGCCGCGCATGCCGTAAAAGCAAAAACGCTCCCACATCTCCGAGAAGAATAAACTCCAAATCTGTTTTGGATATTTCCCTTCAAAGGTCTGAACCTCCTCTAACGTCTGTTTTTGATTATTTGTCATTTTTATTTATTGTAAAAAAAATGCTCCTAAATTC